>DATMCA010000001.1:0-2051 GCA_035559015.1 Umezawaea sp.
GGTGGTAGCGGCGGACGAACTGGTTGACCTTGCCGTGCTCGTCCGCGCCGGACCGCACCTGGTCCACGAGCGCGCCGAGCGTCGACTTCGGCTCGAACAGCGGGTGGCCCGCGCGGCCCTGGTCCGACCGGTTCAGCACGAAGTCCTCGCGCGCGGCCTCGTACCAGCCGGTCGACACCATCAGGTCGGTCAGCGTGCGCTCGGTGAAGAACCGCACGTGCGTCCGGTCCAGCAGACCCGACTCGGTCATGTCCCAGTGGCCCGACAGCAGTTGCCGCGCCAGGTCCACGTGGCCGACGTTCGGCACGCTGACCACGAGTTCGACGTCCGACTGCTCGGCGGCGAGGCCCGCGAGGACCTCCAGCACCGACCTCGGGTCCGGCACGTGCTCCAGCACGTCCAGGCACAGCACCGCGGCGACCCGGCGGCCGTTCACCACCTTGTCCAGCACTTCCCGCAGGTCTGGACGGGTCAGGTCGAGCACGTGCGCCTCGACGCCGCGCTCGGTCAGCGCGGCCACCGACTCCTCGTCCAGGTCCAGGCCGACGTAGGTCGCGCCCAGGTCACCCAGGGGGCCCGCCACCGCACCCGCGCCGCACCCGACGTCCAGCACCACCCGGCCCTCGGGCGCGCTCGTGGACAGCAGCCGCACGGCCGAGCCGTACGGGCCGGCGTCGTTGAAGTCGAATTCGTAGTTGCCCACGGGTGCATCCCTCAGAATCGGCGGCGGCCGTACTCACCGTTGATGAAGTCGGCCACCGATGCGGCGTCGGGCAGCACCGGCGGCAGGTCGCCGCCGGAGTGCCTGCGCTGGTACTCCTCGAGCGCACGGCGCTGCTCGTCGCTGCCGTGGACCTCCAGGACGTCGACGGTCTCGGTGACGATGTCGGGCCGGTCGAACCGGGTCGCCAGCATCAGCCTGCCGAGGATGCCCTCGTACGGCTCGATCGCCGTCGTGCGCACCCCGGCCTTGGCGTCCAGGCGCTTGTCGTGGAACAGCACGGCCCTCGGCTGGTGCACGACCCGCTTGCCGCGCATCCGCAGCCGCCAGCTCAGGTCGACGTCGTTGACGTACGACGGGAACCAGCGCGCGTCGAACCCGCCGACCGCGTGGAAGTCCGCGCTGCGCACCACGAGGCACGCGCCGCTGGCCCAGCTCTGGTCGCCCAGCCGCGGGTCGAAGTGCTTCGGGTGCTCGCACGGGATCTGGCGACCGTCGGCGGCGACGACCTCGGGGTCCCGCAGGGCTTCCACGAGGTGCCGCAGCAGCGTCGGCGCGACGTAGCTGTCCGGGTTGAGGAACAGCACCGCGTCCTCGAGGGCGCCCTCGGCGAGCGCGTTGGAACCCGCGCTGTGGCCGAGGTTCGCCCGGAAGAACGTGTACTCCAGCTCGACCCGCGGGTCGGCGCCCGCGCGCAGCTCCCGGAGGTCGCCCTCGCTGATCACCGGCACGTCCGAGCAGTCGCCGATGGCCAGGACGACCTTGTTCAGCCCGACCTCGGGTGCGTCCAGCGCGAGCTGCGCCGACCGGTTGACCGCCCGGACGCAGCGCCAGACCTCGGCGAGCGGGTTCTCGTAGAGCACGACCGCGATCCGCACGGACGAGGGAGAACTCATTTCGTGGGGGCCGTGTGCTTGAGCTGCTCGGCGAAGACCTCGTCGAAGCGCTTGCGGGCACTGGCTTCGTCGACGGCGAACACCTCGGTCCGGATGACCTCGTCGCCCGCCACGTAGTGGGCGCGGAAGACGGTGATGGACTTCTCGCCACTGGTCTGCACGGACTTGGACGGCACGATGGAGCCCTGCTTGGCCGTCGGGTCCTCGACGAACCCGAAGCGCTTCTGGTCGGTGTCCATCGCGTCGAGCAGCGCGGCGGCGCTCCCCGATTTGAACGCCCACAGGCTGGACGTGATCTCGTTCTCCACGACGATCACCGAACGCGCCTCGGTCACGCCGACCTGCTTGATCACCAGGAGGTCCGGCGTCGGCAGCGGCTTGGCCGTCGCCAACTCCTCGGGCGTGTAGGTCTTCGGGCCCGCCGAGTTGCCCTC
>DATMCA010000002.1:0-6615 GCA_035559015.1 Umezawaea sp.
ACGTGAGCAGGCGCGACGAGCGCCGGAGGAAGGTGGAGGACTCCTTCGAGGAGTTCCGCCTCTCCGTGGCCGCGGCCCTGGGCAACGCGACGCGCGAGCACCGCGAGCTGGCCGACGAACGCGCCCGCGACATGTTCGAGGTGATGCTGCGCGGCGAAGGCGTCGACCGCGCGCTCGAAGACCCGCTGCTGGAGAAGGCGCTGGCCAACCCGGCGTTCTCCAGCAGGCTCGCACGGGCGCTGCTGGACCGCGTGGACGCGTTCCGCACGTGGTCCGAACGCGGCCCGGACCAGCTGTCCTCGTTGGTCCAGGGCGTGTCGCCCGGCTCGGCGTCGTGGCCGCACGAGTCGTGGCTCGGCGACGCGGGCAGCGCCGACGGCGCGACCGTGCCGGAGCTCTGGCGGATCGGCACCGGCATGGTGCGCAGCGCGCCGGAGCAGCAGCAGTTCCCCGTCGCGGTCCCCCTGCTGGACCAGGCCCACCTGCACATCGCGTCCACTCCGGACAGCCGCCACCAGGCGGACGGCCTGGTGGAGAACCTGCTGCTGCGGGTGCTCAGCTACTTCCAGCCCGGTCTCGTCCACGTGCACGTGTGGGACGTCAACCAGCTCACCGGCTCGCTGCCGGGGCTGTACCCGTTGACCCGCGCGGGATTGCTGACCGTGCACGACCCGTCCCGCCTCCACGAGATGCTGGACGAGCTGTCCGACCACATCCGCCGCGTCCACACCAGCGTGCTGGTCGACGGGCACCTGTCGGTGCGCGCGGTCAGCGGGTCGGGGCGGCGCACCGAGCCGTGGCGGATCGCCGTGCTGTTCGGCAACCGGCAGGCGTTGAAGGAGGAGCAGCAGCAACAGCTCCAACGCGTGGCGCGCAACGGGTTGGCCTGCGGCATCGTGCTGGTCATCGTGGACATCCCGGTGACCGTGAACTCGCCGATCGAGACCGTGACGCTGGCCGCCGACCAGACCGCGACGTGCACGATGACCGGCAAGCACGTGGCCGTGGCGCTCGACCCGCCGTTCCCCCGCACGCTGGTGCCCAGGGCGTGCGCGACAATCGCGGAGAAGCGCGAGGAACGCCGGTCGCGCTTCGGCACGTTCGGCGACCTGCTGCCCGAACACCTGTGGATGGAGAGCTCCTCGGCGGGCGTCGTCGCCCCCGTCGGCTACCAGGACGGCGAACCCGTGGTGCTGGGCCTCGGCGACACGTCGCCGCACGCCCTCATCGGCGGGCCGAGCGGTTCCGGCAAGACGAACTTCCTCTACGCCATGCTCGGCAGCCTCGCCGCCCGGTACTCGCCGGACGAGCTGGAGCTGTACGTGCTGGACTTCAAGGAGGGCGTGTCGTTCGCGCAGTTCGCGCCGGGCCGCAAGGACCCGAGCTGGCTGCCGCACGCGCGCCTGGTCGGCGTGAACGTGAACACCGACCGCGAGTTCGGCGTGGCGCTGCTGAAGTTCCTGTCCGACGAGATGCGCAGGCGCGCGGACGCGGCGAAGCAGCACGAGGTCACGAAGCTGGAGCAGCTGCGCGCCGAGGACCCGCACGGGCGGTGGCCGCGGATCGTCGCGGTGATCGACGAGTTCCAGTACCTGTTCGGCGAGCGCGACCAGGTCACCCAGCAGGCGACGCAACTGCTGGAGGACGTGGCCCGGCGCGGCCGTTCGCAGGGCATCCACCTGGTGCTGTGCAGCCAGGACGTGGCGGGCATCGAGGGTTTCTGGGGCAAGTCCGCCATCTTCGAGCAGTTCACCGTCCGCATCGCGCTGCCCAAGGCCCGCCGGGTGCTGGCCGAGCCGCAGAACGACGCGGCCGTCGAACTGCCGCGCTGGCACGCCGTCGTGAACCACGAGTCCGGTGTGCGGCACGGCAACGAGATCGCCCGCATCCCGGACTCCACCAGCAAGGGCACGTTCGACTTCCTCCAGCGGGAGCTGTTCCGCCGCAGGCGCCCCGACCTGGAGGAGCCGATCCTGTTCGACGGCAGCAGGGTCCCCGCCCTGCACACCGCCGAGGACTTCCGGGCGCTGAGCCCCGGCGACGTCACGCCGACCGTGCTGCTGGGCCAGGTCATCGACGTGGCGGGCAGCGCGGCCAAGGTGCGGCTGGCCCGCACGCCGGGCCGCAACATCGCCGTCATCGGCTCGCTGCTCCAGGACGCGGCGGCCGTGCTCGGCGCGGCGGCGATCTCGCTGGGCAGGCAGAGCCTGCCGCACGAGGCCAGGTTCACGCTGTGCTGCCTGGTCGACGAGGCCGAGACCGCGGCGCAGAAGCTGGCCAAGCAGCTCTCCACCGAGGGCCACGCGGTGGACGTCGTGCGCATCGACGGCGTCCGCGAACTGCTGGACCGCACGGCCCAGCGGCTCACCGAGACCATCACCGGCTCGGCGGTCACCGCGCCGGAACCGCACTACCTCGTGCTGTACGCCGTCGACGCGGCGCACAGCAGGTTGGAGCAGAAAGACCCGACGACGCGGGCGTCCGGAGTGGACAGCCTGCGCACGGTCCTGAAGCACGGCCCGGAGAACCGCACCCACGTGCTCGGCTGGTGGCGTGGCGTGCAACGGCTCAAGAGCAGCCTCCCCCCGGGCGTGTACGACGACATCGGCGCGTGGGTCGCCTTCGACGTCCAGGGCAAGGAACTGATCTCGATCGGCCCGGAACAGGTCATGGCGTGGTCCCCGCGACCGCGGCGCGGCCTGTACTTCGACCGGTTCGAGCACTCACGTCCGCAGGTGGTCATTCCGTTCGACACGGGGGAGGACAAATCATGAACACGCAGCCCAACGGAACGTGCGACTTCTCGGTTGTTCCCCAGCAGCGCACGGGTGCCGTGCACCAGCCCGCGCCGGACACCCGCTCGGCCGTCGAGCGGTACAAGGAGATCATCGGGTCGGCCGGTGAGGCCATCGCGGCGATGCGCGCGCAGGACGAGAGGCGCGTCGCCCACCTGGTGGCCAAGCTCGCCGAGTCGCAGGACCGGATGGCCGACGCCATCGAGCGCGAGAAGGTCGTCAAGCTCGGAGCCGCGCTGCACTGGGAGAAGGCCGTCGAGGCGCTGTGGGAAGAGCGCTGGATGGAGATGCGGCCGATGCCGAAGCCGAACGTCGGCGTGCCGGCCCGCGACCAGGACGAGTACAACACCGCGATGGACCTGGCGTTCCAGGCGTTGGAGGAGTCGTTGCAGAAGCGCACCCTGTTGCGGCGCAAGACGAAGGAGTGACGCCGCGGCGGGTGAACGGGTCGCGGGCTTCGCGCGACCCGGCCCGGTGCCCGCAATCGCGTCACTCGGCCGACGTGGTGGCGTGACGCCGACGACGCTTGCATTCGCCGGGCTCACGTTCGGCGCGACGCCGGCGGCGCTCGGGCGGCGTGGTGGCGTTCGGCTCATTCGTCCGAATAGGACACCCCGGTCACCTTCCGCAGCACCGGGCCGCACGCCGCCGCGGCCGCCAGCGCCACGACGAGCCCGAGGGCGATCGGGGCGGCGAGCCAGGGGGTGAGCACGATGTCCTGGCCCCTGGTGATGGTCGTCAGGCCGGCTCCCACCGCTGCCCCGGCGATCCCGGCTCCCGTGGTCGCCGGCAGCACCGGCAGCACGACCTCGGCGCGCAACGCCCTGGCCAGGACTCGCACCGGGGTTCCGGCGGCGACGAGGGCGGCGAACGTGCGGCGGCGGTCGACGACCGAGCCCGCGGCGGCGACGGTGGCGCTGACCGCGCCGAGCACCGCGGCGATGGCGAGGCCGATGACGGTGGCGCGCAGGAGGTCCTCGCCGAGCACGTCCGCCCGCAGGTCGATCTTGCGGTTGCTGACGACGGCGGCGCCGGGGAACGCGCGGAGCATCGCGTTCCGCACCGCCGTGCGGTTGCCCGCGTCGGTGACGACGGCGACGCTGGTCGGGGCGGCCGTCAGGCCGGGGATCAGGGCGGGGTCGATGAAGACGTAGTCGCGGCCCGAGGTGACCCGGTAGGCGCGCACCGGCAGGTCCGGGGGCACGGAGGTGGCCGCGTCGCGGGTGCTGAGGGTGAGCCTGGCGCCGCCCTTGAGGCGGTCGACCTGCCATTCCGGGGCGTAGACCATCGGCGCCTTCGCGCAGTCGCCGTCGACCAGGGCGGACAGGACCTTCGCGCCTTCCCGGCAGGGGGTGATGATCACCTCGGTGCCCGGCTCGTCGGGGTGGTCGGTGAGGGTGGCGTGGCCGGTGATCATGGGGACGACGGCGCCGGTGACGCCGTGCCGGTCGAGGTCGGCGCGCAGGGCCGCCACCTGGGCTTGGCCGCCGACGGACTCGGCCACCAGGACGTCGTCGTGCCAGGTGCCGTCGCTGTGCTCGATCTGCCGGTCCAGCGCGGGGAACATGACCAGCGCCATCGACGCGGTGAACACGGCGAGCACGACCCCGGCGGCACCTCGGAACGCGGCCTTCGGGTCGTCGCTGAGCCGTCGACCCGCCAGCAGCGTGGAGGGTTTGCGCCAGGACCCGACGAAGAACTTGCCGACGGCCGCCGTCACCAGCGGGCCGGCGAGCACCAGGGCGGTGGCGACCGCCGCGAGTCCGATGAGGACGGTCGTCGGGCCGCTCTCCCGCACCGCGCCCAGGCCGAGGAAGAACACGAGCCCGGCCCCCGCGAGCAGGCCGAGCCGCAACGGGCTGGGGCCGCGGGTGCGCTGCCGCTGGACGGCACCCAGCGGCCGGGTGACGACCCGGCGGAGGCCGAGGACGGCCGCCGCGACGACGAGGACCGGGGCGAGCACCGCCACCAGCAGCACGACGAGCGGGCTCGCGGTGAAGTCGTCGGGCAGCCACGTGCCGCCGTCCCACGGGATGCGCGCGGTGAGGTGGCGGAGCGGGATCGAGGCGAGCACGCCGAGCGCGCTGCCCACGACCGCGGCGAACGCCGTCTCGGCGGCGGTCATCGCGATCACCTGGCCGGGTGTCGCGCCCGCCAGCCGCAGCGCGGCGAGCCTGCGTTCCCGGCGGGCCGCGGTGAGGCGGGCGGCGGACGCCACGAGCACCAGGCACGGCACGACGAGCACGACCAGGCCGATGCGGGTGAGCAGGTGGAGGAGCCCGTCGTCGGTGTCGGCCACGGCCGAGCCGAGCAGGTCCGGGCGGCGGAAGCCGCGCAGGGAGGCTGGGTCCTGGCCGACGATCGCGACCAGCTCGTCGGGGTGCTTCAGCGCTTCCTCGCCGATCGAGCCGATCACCTTGTCGGAGAAGCGGTCCCCGGTGTCGAGCCGCGCCAGCGCGGGTGACAGCAGCACCTCACCGGGACCGGGCAGGAACGGTATGCCCGCCGCGACGGCGACCCCCGGCCGGAGCGCGGCCACGTCGAACCGCTCCACCAGCCCGCCGTCGAGGTCGTCGCGGTTGTGCGCGACCACCACGGCCGCACGGGGGTCGTCGGCTCCGACGGGGGAACCGCCCCGCCAGCTCTCCCGTTCCGCCCGGTTCCGCAGCGCGTCCGGCGCGGCGAGCAGCCACAGCACCAGCACGACGCCCAGCGCGACCCCGATCGCGACGAGCACGGCGGACACCCGGCTGCGGGTGTCCGCCCGCAGCACGGTGAACGCGAGGCGGACCGGGTTCACGCCGCCACCGCCGAGCTGATCCGACCGTCGCGCAGCTCGACGATCCGCTGCGCGCGGGCGGCGACGGCCTGGTCGTGGGTCACCATGATCACGGCGGCACCGGTCCGCCGGGCGGCGTCCAGCAGCGAGGTCACCATCTCCTGGCCGGTGCGGGTGTCCAGCGCGCCGGTCGGCTCGTCGGCGAACACCACCCGCGGCCGGTGGACCAGCGCGCGGGCGATGGCGACCCGCTGCGCCTGTCCTCCGGACAGCTCGCCGGGCCGCCGCCCCTCAAGGCCGTCCAGCCCGAGCCTGGCCAGCCAGTCGCGGGCCGCGCCCAGCGCGTCGGTGCGGGGGACGCCGCCCAGCAGCAGCGGCAGCGCCGCGTTCTCCTCGGCGGTCAGCTCGGCGACCAGGAGCCCGGTCTGGAACACGAACCCGAACGCGCTGCGGCGCAGCAGGCTCCGGTCGGTCTCGCCGAGGGTGGTGATCGGCTTGCCGCCCAGGAACACCTCGCCGCCGTCGGCCGGGAGCACGCCGGACAGCACGTGCAGCAGGCTGGACTTCCCGGAGCCGGACGGCCCCACGATCGCGACCACGTCACCGGCCCGCACCGTCAGGTCGACCCCGTCCAGCGCGCGCACCTCCCCGTACCGCTTGACCAGGCCCCTGGCCGCCAGAACCGGGTGGTCGTCGAACTGGGTCACCGTCTGCCTCCTGCTCGTCGAGCGTGCCGGACCAGGGTGGTGGCGCGGTGGTGCCCGGCACTTCGGCCGAGAGGGTCGGCGCCATCGGCCGGATGACCGAGACGGGTGATGACCGATCGGCCGACGGCGCCGCTCGCGCACGGGTCGTAGCGTGTCCGGCGTGGACGGACTACTGGCCCGTGGGCGGGCGCGGACGCACGGCCTGTGGCCCGTGGCCGGCCTGTTCGCGGTGGTGCTGGCGTTCGAGGTGGCGCTGTTCCGCTACGAGGGCTACCGCGCGCTGTTCGCCTGGGCGCCGACGGCGTTGACGTGCGTGTTCGCCGTGCTCTCGCTG
>DATMCA010000003.1:0-4394 GCA_035559015.1 Umezawaea sp.
TCGCCGACGGGGTTGCCAGGCCCTTCTTGATCAGGTCCATCACCGTCGAGTCGGCCAGCGTCGTCACGTCGCCCACCTGGCGGTTCTCGGCGACGTCGCGCAGCAGGCGGCGCATGATCTTGCCCGAGCGCGTCTTCGGCAGCTCCGGCACGACCATCACCTGCCGCGGCTTCGCGATCGGCCCGATCTCCTTCGCCACGTGGTTGCGCAGCTCGGTGATCACGGCCTCGGCCTGCGACTCGTCGTACCCCGCGTCACCGCGCAGGATGACGAACGCGCACACCGCCTGGCCGGTGGTCTCGTCGGTCGCGCCCACGACCGCCGCCTCGGCGACCTTCGGGTGCGAGACGAGCGCCGACTCGATCTCCGTGGTGGAGAGCCGGTGGCCGGAGACGTTCATGACGTCGTCCACCCGGCCGAGCAGCCAGAGGTCGCCCTCCTCGTCCTTCTTGGCACCGTCGCCGGCGAGGTAGAGGTCCTTGAACCGGGACCAGTAGGTCTCGCGGTAGCGCTCCTCGTCGCCCCAGATGCCGCGCAGCATCGACGGCCACGGCTGGTCGAGCACCAGGTAGCCACCGCCGCCGTGCGCGACCTCGACGCCCTGCTCGTCGACGACCTTCGCGCCGATGCCGGGCAGCGGGCGCTGCGCCGAGCCGGGCTTGGTCGAGATGACGCCGGGCAGCGGCGAGATCATGATCGCGCCGGTCTCGGTCTGCCACCACGTGTCCACGATCGGCGCCTTGCCCGCGCCGATGTGCTCGCGGTACCAGATCCACGCCTCGGGGTTGATCGGCTCGCCGACGCTGCCCAGGACGCGCAGCGACGACAGGTCGTACTTCGCGGGGATGTCGTCGCCCCACTTCATGAACGTGCGGATCAGCGTGGGCGCCGTGTAGTAGATCGAGACGCCGTACTCCTGGATGATCTCCCAGTGCCGACCCTCGTGCGGGGTGTTCGGCGTGCCCTCGTAGACGACCTGGGTGACGCGGTTCGCGAGCGGGCCGTAGACGATGTAGCTGTGGCCGGTGACCCAGCCGATGTCGGCGGTGCACCAGTACACGTCGGTGTCCGGCTTGAGGTCGAACACGTTGTGGTGCGTGTACGCGGTCTGCGTCAGGTAGCCGCCGGTCGTGTGCAGGATGCCCTTCGGCTTCCCGGTCGTGCCGGACGTGTAGAGGATGAACAGCGGGTGCTCGCTGTCGAACGCCTCGGGCGTGTGCTCCTCGGACTGCGCGTCCACGACGTCGTGCCACCACACGTCGCGGCCCTCGACCCAGTCCACTTCGGACTCGGTGCGCTTCACGACGAGCACGTTGGTGACGCTGGGGGTCTGCGCGACGGCCTCGTCCACGGCGGCCTTGAGCGACACGGGCTTGCCGCGCCGGTACTGGCCGTCGGTGGTGATCACGATCTTCGCCGAGGCGTCGTCGATGCGGGTGCGCAGCGCCTCGGCGGAGAAGCCCGCGAAGACGACGCTGTGCGTCGCGCCGAGCCGGGCGACCGCGAGGATGGAGAAGATCGCCTCGGGCACCATCGGCATGTAGATCGCGACCCGGTCACCGGTCTCCAGGCCGAGCGAGATCAGCGCGTTCGCGGCCTTGGAGACCTCGCGCTTGAGGTCGTTGTAGGTGATCGTGCGCTTGTCGCCGGGCTCGCCGACCCAGTGGATCGCGACCTGGTCGCCGTGGCCGGACTCGACGTGCCGGTCCACGCAGTTGTAGGCGACGTTGAGCTCGCCGCCGACGAACCACTTCGCGAACGGCGCGTCCGACCAGTCGAGGACCTGGTTCCACCGGGTGTCCCAGTCGAGGCGGTCGGCCTGCGCGGCCCAGAACGCGTCGCGGTCGGCACTCGCATCGTCGTACAGCGCGGACGTCGCGTTCGCCTGCGCGGCGAACTCCGCGCTCGGCGGGAACGTCCTGCTTTCCGTGTGCAGGTTGTCCAGGGCTGGGCCCTGGCCCGACGGCTGGGTCATGGTGCGAGACCTCCTACATTCCTGACCTACGTGCAGAGCGGCAGTGCTGACCGTAGTGCCGGACGACCCGGATCGACAGGCGCGGCACGCGAAAAGGTTCAGACCAATTCCGCGTCCAGTCGAAACACCTGGGTAACTGTGTAACTCCGCTCGCCGGTCCGTGCCACCGTTGGTCGGCTGAACGACCCGTCCGTTGCGACGAACGGCCGCCGCGTGACGCCGCTCACCCCTGATCGGACTAGTTACCGCTGGTCAGCCGTTCGCGCACGGCGGGCCACTCCGGTGCGGTCAGGGAGTACACGGCCGTGTCGCGCAGCGTGCCGTCCGGTCGCACGCGGTGTGCGCGGAGCGTGCCCTCGAAGGTCGCGCCGAGTCGTTCGATCGCGGCGCGGGACCGGGCGTTGAGCACGTCGGTGTGCCAGCCGACGCGGTGCGCGCCGAGGGTGTCGAACGCGCGCCCCATCATCAGCAGCTTCGAACCCGTGTTCAGGCCGGTGCGCTGCCAGCGGGTGCCGATCCACGTGTGTCCGATGTAGACGCCGCGGTGCACGGGGTCGACCTCGTAGTAGGACGTGGTGCCCGCGACCTCGCCGGTCGCCGGGTCGATCTGGACCCACGGCAGCCGGGTGAGGTCGGTCAGCGCCTTGATGACCATCACCCACGTCTCGTCGACGGTCTTGGGCTGGGTCATCCCGAGCCAGGTCCAGACGGCGGGGTCCTTGCCCGCCTCGTGCAGGCCTTCGACGTGGTCCTCGGTCAACGGCTCCAGCCGGACGTGCGGGCCGGTCATCACGGGTCGGTCGAACCAGTCGGTGCTCACGGTGCCTGACGCTATGCCGGAAGTGGACACTCCTGAACGTCCAGTTCGGGGCAATTCCGGATATCCACTTTACCGGCGGGTAATGTCCGCGCCGTGACCGATCCGCTGGCTCCGCTGCTGGACCTGCCCGGTGTGGCCGACGCCGTCGCCAACGCCAAGAACGCCGTCTTCCAGGTGCACCGCCACCGGGTGAACCTGCGCGGCTGGGCGACGACCGCCGCCGAGGCGTCCGTGCGCGCCGCCCGCGCGTCCGCCGCGCTCGACGGCGGCCCGACCGCGATCCCGGAGGACGGCTCGGTGACCGACCCGGTGCTGGCCGGGTCGCTGCGGGTCGCCGAGGCGCTCGGCACGCTGCTGCCGACGTGGGAGCGGGCGCCGTCGCAGGCGCTGGCCCGGCTGCACCTGCTCGCCGCGGCCGACTTCGACGGCGAACTCGGCAGGCCCCGGCTCGACCCCGGTGTGGCCGACCGGCTGGACCTGCTCGCGGGCCTGCTGACCGGCGGCACGAAGGCGCCCGGTCCGCTGCTGGTGTCGATCGTGCACGGCGAACTGCTGGCGCTGTCGCCGTTCGAGAGCGCGAACGGCGTGGTGGCACGGGCCGCGGCCCGGCTCACGTCGATCGCCACCGGCCTCGACCCGAAGGGCCTGGGCGTCCCGGAGGTCTCCTGCCTGCGCAGGCAGAGCGAGTACGACGCCGCGCTGGTCGGGTTCACCACGGGCGAGCCGGAGGGCGTCGGCCGGTGGATCCTGTTCTGCTGCTCGGCCCTGGAGGCGGGCGCCCGCGAGGCGTCGAGCATCGCGGACGCCGCCTCCGCCTGATCAGCCGGGCGAGATCAGCCGAAGTAGTCGCCGACGTACCCGAGGCGCGCCGGGCCGGTGAGGGAGTTGGGCCACCGCACCGTCACGGTCCGGTCGGCGGCGGTCGACGGCAGGGTGAAGGTCGCGCTCCGGACCGGGTAGCCCTGGCTGGTGCCCTTCCTGGAGGCGATGTAGACGACCTTGGGGCTGCCGGGCGCCACGACGACGGGCTCGGCGCCCGCCGGGTCGGGGGAGACGACGCCGATGGGCAGCGGGTTGCCCGACGGGTCGTGGAACACCAGGTCGCCGAGCGTGCCGCGCATCGTGCACACGGTGCCCGGTTTCGCCGTGAACTCGACCTGGAACAGCTGGTCGGCGACGTTGGGCGACGTGCGCTCACCCGCCCTCACGTCGAGGCCGGACGCCGTGCACTGCGGCGTCGGGATGGACGCGGCGGCCGTTCCGGCGCCGACGACCCCGAGGGCGACAGCGGCGGCACCGATCAGGACTGAGGTCTTCTTGATGATGGTCATACCGGTGAGGACGCCCCGTTCCGAACGCCGGTGGCCTGGTCGCGAGATGTGCCACACGAGGACAACCGGGGCCCGGACTCGGGCGTGATCTAGAGGACCTCGGCCAGGGTCGCCGCGGCCCTCCGGGCGTCGGAGTAGCGGGTGTACAGCGGCGCGAAGCCGAAGCGCAGCACGTCAGGGGGCCGGTGGTCGCCGATGACGTTCCGCGCGATCAGCTTCTCCATCAACGCGGCCGCGTCGGGGTGCCGCAGCGAGATCTGGTGTCCCC
>DATMCA010000004.1:0-3027 GCA_035559015.1 Umezawaea sp.
GGCGCGCAAGATCGTGATGGACCTGGAGCGGATCGTCGCCAGTGCCCACGACGTGCGGGAACTGCGGCTGCTCGCCGCGCTCCAGGGCGGTCGCACGCGGCTGCCCGGCGCGCTGGAGACCGAGGCGTCCCGGCTCGTCGGCGGGCTCGGCACGGCTTTGCAGGCGCGGCTGGGGCTCGAGTACGAGGCCGACGAGGCCGAGCAGCGCTACCTGATCGCCGACCTGCTGGCGCGGTGGCGCGAGCAGGCGGCCAACCCGGTGCTGGACCAGGACCAGCGGCGGGCCGCGACCGTGGTCGTCCGGTCCTGCGAGGGGATGTTGTCCGGCCTCGGCTGATCCCACGGGGGATCATGGGGCCATGACCACCCTCACCACGCCGCGGCTGTCCATGGTCCGCTGGCGCGAGGAGCACCTCGTCGACCTGCTCGTGCTGGCGAGCGACGAGCGGATCGTCCGCCACATCGTCGACGGCAAGCCGTGGAACCGGGAGTACGCGACGGAGCGCCACCGCTCGGTGCTCGCGCACTGGCGGCGGTACGGGTACGGCTGGCGGGCGGCGCTGGACCGCGAGACCGGCGTGTTCGTCGGGGTGGCGTCGATGACGTACCGCAACCCCGAGGCGATCGAGCTTGGCTGGTGGGTGGCGCCCGCCGCGTGGGGGCGCGGGCTCGCGACCGAGATGGCCACCGCGGTCCGCGACGAGGCGTTCAAGCAGCCCGGTGTGCGCCGGGTCGTGGCGCAGTACCAGGACGGCAACGACGCGTCCGGGCGGGTGATGACCAAGATCGGGCTGGTCCACGACCACAGCGAGGTGGACGTGAACCAGGCCGGGCGGCTCGTGCACGTCTACGTCGGGTACCCCGACGCCTGAGCGGCTAGTCGGCGACGGCTTTCAGGGCCTGGCAGGCGACCCGCACGGCCGCGCTCGCGGTTCGGCGCGGGTCGGTGACCAGGAACAGGGTCGAGTCGGGCAGCTCGGCCACGCTCCGCAGCGTGCCGTCGGCGAGCTGGTCGGCCACCGAGATCCTCGGCAGCACCGACAGCCCGAGCCCCGCCACGACGCACGAGCGCGCGGCCTCGATGCTGCCGAACCGGGTCGGGTGCGCGTCCGCCAGGTCGCGGGCGAACCGGTCGGTGTACGAGCAGCCCTCCTCCAGCAGGAAGTACCGGCCGGTGTCCGGGTGGTTCGGCGCGGCGACCAGCTCGATGCGCTCGGACCCCACGGGGACGGCGTCCAACGTCGTCGACGGCGGCTCGTCCTCCAGCACCAGCGCCAGGTCCAGCGCGCCGTCGTGGACCGCGTTCAGCGCTCGACGGGTACCGACCGGCGTCAGGTGCACGGTGACCCCTGGCCAACGCTGGGCCAGGTCCGCGATGATCGTCGGCAACCGGTACGCGCACATGGATTCCGGGGCGCCGAGCCGGACGTCACCCGCTACCGCAGGGGTGCCCTGGACCGTGTCGAGCAGCCGCTGCTCGGCCGCCAGGACCTCCTGCGCCGCGGCCAGCGCCCGCTCGCCCGCCTCGGTCGGCCTGGCACCGGACGGCAACCGGTCGAAGAGGCGCGCGCCGAGGTGGCGTTCGAGCAGCTTGATGTGGGTCGTGACGGTCGACTGCACGACGTGGAGTTCGGCCGCGGTGGCGGTGAAGCTGCCCGTCCTGGCGAGGACCTGCAGCGTCCGTAGGAGCCGGGTGTCCATGGATCGATGTTATCGATTGCGGGTATCGGTTGTCATCGTTGGACTCGATCATCCGTGGTGGGGATGCTTGTCGGTATGACGGAGATCCTGCGGTACACGGCGTTCAGCACTGATCGTGAGGGTGGGAACCGGGCCGGGGTGGTGTTGGACGCTCGGGGGTGGGGCGCGGCTCGGATGCTGGAGGTCGCGGCTTCGGTCGGGTATTCGGAGACGGCTTTCCTGGTCCCTGGCGGGGATCGGCGGTTCGACGTGCGGTACTTCAGTCCGGTCGTGGAGGTGCCTTTTTGTGGGCACGCGACGGTGGCTGCGGCGGTGGCGCTCGGGGAGCGGATCGGGGATGGGGATCTGGTGTTCGAGACGCCTGCCGGGGCTGTTTCGGTTGGGGTGTCCGGGGGGCGGGCGAGTTTGACCAGCGTGCCTACTCGGTCGGTGGTCGCTTCCGAGGAGGTGGTGGGGCGGGCTTTGGGGGCGTTGGGGTGGGATCGGGGGGATGTTTCCTGGCCTGTGCACGTTGCGCATGGTGGGGCCGGGCATTTGATGGTGGGGGTGGGGAGGAGGGATCGGTTGAGTTCTTTGGATTATGACTTCGAGGGGTTGGGGGATGTGTTGCGGTCGGCTGGGTTGATTACCGCGCATTTGTTCTTCGAGGTTGGGGAGGGGTTTTTTGATGTTCGGGAGCCGTTTCCGGTTGGCGGGGTGGTGGAGGATGCGGCCACCGGGGCTGCCGCGGCGGCGTTTGGGGGGTATTTGAGGGAGTTGGGATTGGTTGTTGGGGAGAGGAGGGTGGTTATTCGGCAAGGGGTGGAGATGGGGAGGGCTAGTGAGTTGGTGGTGGATGTGAAGGAGGGGGAGGAGCGGGTGGTGGTCAGTGGGGCGGCTGTGGCGTTGGCTTGAGGTGCCTGGGGGCTGGGATCTGCTGCTGGCGGTGGGCGAGAGGATGGGTCCGAAGGGGGTTGGTGGGTTTGGAGGCGGCCGATTTGACTTGGGGCTCCTCTTTTGTCCCTTCGATCGGGCAAAAAGGGCAGGTTCAAGACCTACCCGATCGTCAATTTTAACGGACAAAACCCCAAGTAAAATCGGCCTCAAACAGTTCGCGTGGCGGCAGGCAGTTACACGACACTCGTTGCGTGGCGGCAGGCAGCCATGTGGCATGTCAGGCTTTGGACTCAGCGCGCTCGCTACTGGATGACGCAGATGCTCTTTTACTTCCGCCGGTGGTTGTGGTCGATTTTACTTGGGGGATTTGCCCCTTAAAATTGCGGATCGGGCAGGGCTTTCGGGCACTGCCTTTTAGCCCGATCAAGGGGCAAATCTAGGGGCCCCAAG
>DATMCA010000005.1:0-7383 GCA_035559015.1 Umezawaea sp.
ACCTGCGCAGCCCGCTCATCCTCCGCCTGGTGCACGCCGGGTCGTTGACGGCGAAGCAGCGGGCAGGCCTCGTGGACACCGCTCGCGGTGTGTACGGCGCCGAGCAGGAGAGCGCCAAGACCGCCGTGAAGACGGCTGAGGACCCCTACGCGAAGGCGGTGGCCGAGTTCGGCCTCGCCCACGCGAAGGCCGTCCTGAAGCTGCTGGACGCCATTCCCACGGCCTGAAGCCCCGGTTACCCGGCCACCGGTCGCTCATCGCGGCCGGTGCCGGCGTAATCTTTCGTCGTGAACCCGGACGTCGAAGCAGACATCAAGGACCTCTCCGCGACTCTCGGCAGCATCGAGGCGGTGATGGACCTCGACACGTTGCGCGCCCAGGTCGCCGATCTGGAGGAGCAGGCCGCCCTCCCAGACCTCTGGAACGACCAGGAGAAGGCGCAGAAGCTCACCAGCGAGCTGTCGCACAAGCAGGGTGAGCTCCGCCGCATCACGAACCTGCGCAGCCGCCTCGAAGACCTCGGCATCATGTACGAGCTCGCCGAGGCCGAGGACGACGCGGACAGCATCGCCGACGCCGACACCGAGCGGGCGAAGCTGCGCGAGGAAATCGCTTCCCTGGAGGTCCGCACGCTCCTCTCCGGCGAGTACGACGAGCGCAACGCGCTCATCACCGTGCGTGCCGAGGCGGGTGGCATCGACGCGGCGGACTTCGCCGAGATGCTCCTCCGCATGTACTCCCGCTGGGCCGAGCGCCACGGCTACGGCGTCGACGTGTTCGACACCTCCTACGCCGAGGAGGCGGGCATCAAGTCCGCCACGTTCCGCGTCACCGCCCCGTACGCCTACGGCACGCTGTCCGTGGAGCAGGGCACGCACCGGCTCGTGCGCATCTCGCCGTTCGACAACCAGGGGCGCCGGCAGACGTCGTTCGCGGGCGTCGAGGTCGTGCCCGTGGTCGAGCAGACGGACCACGTCGAGATCGACGAGAAGGACCTCCGCGTCGACGTGTACCGGTCGTCCGGTCCCGGTGGACAGGGCGTCAACACGACGGACTCCGCGGTGCGCCTCACGCACATCCCGACCGGGATCGTCGTGTCGTGCCAGAACGAGCGCTCGCAGCTCCAGAACAAGGCGACCGCGATGGCCGTCCTCCAGGCGAAGCTGCTCGAACGGCAGCGCCAGGAGGACAAGGACCGGATGGACGCGTTGAAGGACACCGGGTCCAGCTGGGGCAACCAGATGCGCTCGTACGTGCTGCACCCGTACCAGATGGTGAAGGACCTCCGGACCGAGCACGAGGTGGGCAACCCGTCCGCCGTGCTGGACGGGGAGATCGACGACTTCCTGGAGGCGGGCATCCGGTGGCGCAAGCAGCAGCAGTCGTCTTGATCGGTAACGGGTCGTCACGCTCCGCACTTCGGCGGGCGAGACGAAGGCTTTACCCGGGCCGCGAGTAGACTCCGCCCTCGTGATTCGCCTCGAACACGTTTCCAAGGTCTACAAGACCTCCACGCGCCCCGCACTCGACGACGTCTCGGTCGAGATGGACAAGGGCGAGTTCGTGTTCCTCATCGGACCTTCCGGGTCCGGAAAATCCACGTTCTTGCGCTTGTTGCTCCGTGAAGAGGTACCGAGCAAGGGACGCGTCTACGTGTCCAACTTCGACGTCGCCAAGATGTCCCGGCGCAGGGTCCCCCGCCTGCGCCAGTCCATCGGCTGCGTCTTCCAGGACTTCCGACTGCTGGCGCAGAAGACCGTGGCGGAGAACGTCGCGTTCGCGCTGGAGGTCATCGGCAAGCCCAAGAACACCATCGTGAAGGTGGTGCCCGAGGTGCTCCAGCTCGTGGGCCTGGAAGGCAAGGCGGACCGGTTGCCGCACGAGTTGTCCGGTGGTGAGCAGCAGCGCGTGGCCATCGCGCGCGCGTTCGTGAACCGCCCGCTCGTGCTGATCGCGGACGAGCCGACCGGAAACCTGGACCCGGACACCAGCCAGGACATCATGCTGCTGCTGGAGCGGATCAACCGCACCGGCACGACCGTCGTGATGGCCACCCACGACCACGGAATCGTCGACTCCATGCGGCGGCGCGTTGTCGAACTCGACAACGGTCGCGTCGTCCGCGACGACGCGCGGGGCGTCTACGGCGTAGGCCGCTAGCCCCCGCACTCCTTTCCCCGACCCCAAGGAACGCCACCCCCGATGCGTACCAGCTTCGTGTTCAGCGAGGTCGTCACCGGCCTGCGCCGGAACGTCACGATGACCATCGCGATGATCCTCACGACCGCTATCTCGCTCGGCCTGCTCGGTGGTGGTTTGCTCGTCGTCCGCATGGTCGACAAGATGCAGGCCAACTACCAGGGCAAGCTCGAAGTAGCGGTCCTGCTCACCAACGACGTCAGCGCGAACGACCAGGACTGCTCAAGTCAGCCCTGCTCCGGTCTGCGCACCTCGCTGGAGACGACGTCCGGCGTCGAGACGGTCGTCTTCGAGAACCGCGAGAAGGGCTTCGAGCGCTTCAAGCGGATCTTCGAGGCCCAGCCGGAGCTGGTGAAGCTGGCCCGCCCGGAGGCCATCCCGGCCACCTTCCGGGTGAAGCTGGAAGACCCGGAACGCGCCGACGTGATCGTGCGGGAGTTCTCCGGCAAGGCGGGCGTGAAGAGCGTCGACGACCAGGGCAAGTTCCTGGACCGGCTGTTCAACGTGCTCAACGGCGTCCGTGACGGCGCGCTGTTCCTGGCGCTGCTGCAAGCCCTCGCCGCCCTGCTGCTGATCTCGAACACGATCCAGGTCTCCGCGTACACGCGGCGAACAGAGGTCGGCATCATGCGCCTGGTGGGCGCGACGCGGTGGTACACGCAGTTGCCGTTCCTCATCGAGGCGGTGGTCGCGGGCATCATCGGCGCCGTCGTCTCGGTCGTGGGCCTGATCCTGTTCAAGGCGTTCATCCTGGACAGGGTGCTCGGCGACCTGTTCTCGTCCGGCATCCTGCCGACGCTGGGGCAGCTCGACGTGCTGATCATCGCGCCGATCCTGTTCGGCGTGTCGGTGCTGATCTCGGCCTTGACCGGCTACGTCACCCTGCGCCTGTACGTCCGGCTTTAACGGCTGGCCAGGTCACGTAAAGTCGCATCATGGTCAAGGAACGCGGCAGGAAGGTGATCGCGTCGAACCGCAAGGCTCGACACGACTACACCATCCTCGACGTCTTCGAAGCGGGTGTCGTGCTCGTCGGCACCGAGGTGAAGAGCCTCAGGCTGGGGCGAGCGTCCCTTGTGGACGCCTTCGCCCAGGTCGACGACGGCGAGATCTGGTTGCACGCGCTGCACATCCCCGAGTATGTGGCGGGGACGTGGACCAACCACGAGGTGCGGCGCAGGCGGAAGCTCTTGCTGCACAAGGGCGAGATCGAGCGGCTGATCGGCAAGACCAAGGAGAGCGGTCTGAGCCTGATCCCCTTGTCGATGTACTTCAGCGACGGGTACGTCAAGATCGAGCTGGCGCTGGCGAAGGGCAAGAAGTCCTACGACAAGCGCCAGGACATCGCCAAGCGCGATGCCGACCGCGACATCCAGAAGGCCTACGGCCGTGCGCTGAAGGGTCGCGGGGGCCGGTACTGAACGGGCCCGAGAACGACGAGGGAGTCCCGGGCTGGGTCACCGGCCTGGGACTTCCCGGTCTCGTGGACGTGCACGTGCACTTCATGCCCGAACGGGTGCTCGCGAAGGTGTGGGCGTTCTTCGACCACGCCGCGGCGCACTACGGCACCCCGTGGCCGATCCACTACCGACTGCCCGAACCGGAACGCCTCGACCGCCTGCGGGCGCTCGGCGTGATCGGGTTCGCCCCGCTGGTGTACCCGCACAAGCCCGGCATGGGGGAGTGGCTCACCGAGTGGGCCGTCGACTTCGGGCAGCGCACACCGGGGGCCGTGCCGACCGCGACGGTGTTCCCGGAGCCGGGTGTGGAGGTCTACCTCGCCAAGGCGCTCGACGCGGGTGCCCGGTGCGTCAAGGCGCACGTCCAAGTGGGCGCGTACGACCCCGCCGACCCGCTGCTGGACGCCGCGTGGGGACTGCTCGCCGAGGCCGGTGTGCCCGCCGTCGTGCACTGCGGCCACGGACCGGTGCCCGGCGCGCACACCGGGCTGGACCGCTACGAGGCCGTGCTGCGCAGGCACCCGCGGCTCACGGCCGTGATCGCGCACGCGGGGATGCCCGACTACGGCGGGGCGCTGGACCTCGTGGCGAAGTACCCGAACGTGCACTTGGACACCACGATGGTGGGGGTGCCGTTCAGCGAGCGGAACCAGCCGCTGCCGTCGGACTGGGCGGCGCGGATCGCGGACGTGCCGGACCGGATCGTGCTCGGAACGGACTTCCCGAACATCCCGTACTCCTACGCGGAGCAGCTCCGGGCCATCGCCGGGTGGTCCGACGACGTCTCGTTCCTGCGCGCGGTGCTGCACGACAACGCCGCACGCCTGCTGGGCTACCCGACGTCGAGGTAGGCGAGCACGGCCCGGACCCGGCGGTGCTCGGACGTGCTGGGCTCCAGTCCGAGCTTCGCGAAGATGTTGCCCACGTGCTTCTCCACGGCCCCGTCGGACACCACCAGCGACGCCGCGATGGCCGCGTTCGACAGGCCTTCCGCCATCAGACCGAGCACCTCGCGCTCCCGCGCGGTCAGGCTGTCGACCGGGTTGCGCTTGCTGCGCGCCATGAGCTGCGTGATGACCTCGTGGTCGATGCTCGTGCCGCCCTCGGCGACCCGGCGCACCGCCGCCACGAACTCTGAGACGTCGGCTACCCGCTCCTTGAGCAGGTAGCCGACGCCGCTCGCGCCACCGGCCAGCAGTTCGACCGCGTAGCGCTCCTCCACGTACTGCGAGAGCACCAGGACCGGCAGGTTCGGGATGCGCTTGCGGGCCTCGATCGCCGCCCGCAGCCCCTCGTCGGTGAACGTCGGGGGCATCCGGACGTCCACCAGCGCCAGGTCCGGCCGGTGCTCCTCGATGGCCTTGAGCAGCGCCACCCCGTCGTCCACGGCGGCCACCGTCTCGATGCCCTCGTCGGCCAGCAGCCGCTGGACCCCCACCCGCAGGAGGACCGAGTCCTCCGCGATCACCACGCGCACGGCAGCTCCGTCCGGATCACTGTCGGCCCACCGATGGGGCTGACCACGACGACCACGCCGTCAATGGTCGCAGCACGGTCCGCGAGCCCCGCGAGCCCACCACCCGGACGCACCTGGGCGCCGCCCTTGCCGTCGTCCGTGACCTCCACGACCACCGAGTGGTCGGTCCGGAACACCTTCACCTGGGCGCGCGTCGCACCCGCGTGCTTGGCGATGTTCGTCAGCGTCTCGGCGACGGTGAAGTAGGCGGCGCTCTCCACAGCCGTCGGCGGCCTCGGCTCGACGTCCACGCTCAGGTCGACCGGGATCGGGCACTTCGAGACCAGCGACGACAGCGCCGGGTCCAGCCCGCGGTCGCCCAGCACCGATGGGTAGATGCCGCGGGCCAGGTCGCGCAGCTCCGAGATGGCGAGCTTGGCGTCGGTGTGAGCCTCGGCGATCAGCTCGCGGGCGGCGTCCGGGTCCGACTCCATTTTTGTCTTCGCGCGCCCCAGCGTCATGGCCACCGAGACCAGCCGCTGCTGCGCGCCGTCGTGCAGGTCCCGTTCGATGCGCCGCCGCTCCGCCTCCGCCGAGTCGACCCCGCGTGCTCGGCTCGCCGCGAGCCGCTTCGTCTCGGCGGACAGCAGGCTCGTCCGGGACGGGCCGAGGATCGACGACGCCAGCGCGGCGTGCAAACGGCCCATGCCCCGGACCAGCGGCACCGTGAGCAGCCCCAGCAGCAGGCCCACCACCGACACGGGGAGCGCACTGGTGAACGAGTCGATCGCCCACTCGCCGCCGGTCGGCAGGTCCACGACGAAGTACGAGGACATGTTGCCGAGGTAGAGCGGGTACGCGACCAGGGCGAGCGCCAGCGGCCAGAACACGACCACCGTGACGAACTCGACGATGCTCACCGGGAACATCAGCATCCAGTAGCCGAAGTCCCGCCAGCTCGCCGGATCGGTGACCATCCCCTTGATCCGCGGCAGCAGACCGGCCTCCTCCGGCGGCTGCCGGTACGGGCTGGGGATCTCGACGTCCAGCATCGTCCGCGTCAACGCCCGCTCCAACGTCGACGCGCCGCGCGCCACCGCCAGCGTCACCGCTAGCAGCGGAACCCCGATCCAGATGACCACCAACCCGATGCTGGTGGCGAACAACGACACGAGCAGCACGAACCACAACGTGCTGAGGAAGAAGTTGACCAGCAGGAACACGCTGGTCCTGGCGATCTTCGAAGGTGCTCGCGTCGTCATGTCCCCGCCTAGGTCCGCTTGGTGTGCCGGACCAGCATCGCCGGAACGCGGCCCCCGAACCATCAGGTAGGCCAGCGTGCCGGAGGTGGGGCCAGCCCTACCAAGAGGGTATTGGGATGAGGCGGGGGCTCCGGAGCGTTATGCTGTACGAGGTACACAAGGCAACACCCGACGGGGGTGAACGGTTTCGACTTTGTTCGTTGATTCAGGGGAAGCGTGCCGGTGCAGGCGAGAGACCACCGTAAGCGTCATCGCAAACCTATAAGCGCCAAGTCTAACGACCAGCGCGCGTTCGCCCTCGCCGCCTGAGGCTAGGGAAGACGCTGTCGGCCCGGAAGCGCCTCCGTTCCGGATCCCGGCATCAGCTAGGAGGCTCACCTCCAGTTCCGGGCACGGGAACTGGTTGGGAATCCCACAGTGTCTGGGCCTGTCAGACCGAACTCGTCAACGTGATCGGTCGGGTCGAGTAGAGACGTAGTTGACTGCGCACGGAGAAGCCCTGATGAGCCGGCAGAGGACCCGGGTTCGATTCCCGGCACCTCCACTCGTAGGAGAGCCCTGCCCGCGGAAGGCGCGGGCAGGGCTCATTTCGGTCATCACACCGGGGCTCCCGCCCCGGGCCCCGAGGCAGGGCGGGCTTCGCCCCCCTGCACCCCCCGGGTGTGGCTGCCGGTAAGTGGTGGGTCGCCCCAAGGTCAAGGCCCCAAGGTCAGGGCCAGTGGGCCAGGGCCAGTGGGTGGGGACGGGTGGCTAGTGGGGTGTGGCGACTGCCTCGGGGATGGGGCCTGGTTCTCTGGTGATGCCCTTGTCGCCTCTGGTTAGTAGGGCGAAGGCTGTGGTTGCGGCGATGGTTAGGCCGGACATGACCGCGGCCATGGGGAGGACGCTTTCGGTGCCTGCGGCGCCTACTACCGGGGCGATTAGGCCGCCGGCTAGGAATTGCAGGACGCCTAGTAGGGCTGAGGCGCTGCCTGCTGCTTCTGGGTGGCGGTTCATGGCTAGGCTG
>DATMCA010000006.1:0-3158 GCA_035559015.1 Umezawaea sp.
CTTGGGGATTTTCATGAACGACCAGCAGATCACAGTCGACTTCGGCCACCTGGAGGGCCTCGCGGGCGACATCAGCTCCCAGGCGAGCACCCTCGACAGCACCCTCGAGGACCTGAAGGGCCGCATCAAGCCCGTCATCGCGCAGTGGGAAGGTGGCGCCAGCGAGGCGTACGCCGCCGCGCAGAACAACTGGGACACCGCCGCGTCGGACCTCCAGCAGGTCCTCGCGCAGATCGCCACCGCCGTCCGCGCCGCGGGCGAGTCCTTCTCGCAGGGTGAGCAGCAGAACACCAGGCGCTGGGGCTAGAACTTTCGTCACCCAGCGTGACCTCGCGGGCCCTGGAACCCTCCGGTTCCGGGGCCCGCGCACGTTTCGACCGCCGGTTGACGGGGGCCGTTTTGACCCGGCCATGACCCAACCGGTATCTTCCTACGTTGTTGTGCGGTATCCGGTGCGACATTGCGCGCCGCGTGTGTTCTGGTCCACTTGCCCAGCTCGTTTTTGAGCGGCAATCCGGCCTGGAGCAGCCGCCGCAATGTCCACCAGACGCAAGTGACGACGAGGTAGATCCGTGCGCACGTACAGCCCGAAGGCCGGCGAGGTGACCCGCGCCTGGCATGTGATCGACGCCCAGGACGTGGTGCTCGGTCGGCTCGCCACCCAGGCCGCGACGCTGCTGCGCGGCAAGCACAAGCCGACTTACGCCCCGCATGTCGACACTGGCGACTTCGTCGTCATCATCAATGCTGACAAGGTTGCCCTCACCGGCAACAAGCGGGACCAGGAGTTCGTCTACCGCCACAGCGGTCACCCGGGCGGTCTGCGCAAGCAGTCGTTCGGTGAGGTGCTTGACACCCGCGCTGACCGGCTCGTCGAGAAGGCCATCAAGGGCATGCTGCCCAAGAACCGCCTCGGCAGCGTGATCGGCAGCAAGCTGAAGGTCTACAGCGGCCCTGAGCACCCCCACGCAGCGCAGCAGCCGCAGCCCTTCGAGATCACCAAGATCGCCCAGTGACCGGCGACGAGCACACCGAGGAAGTCACTGTGACCACCCCTGAGAACGAAGTCGAGGCGGTCGAGACCGACGCCGTTGAGACCGACGCCGTCGAGGCCGTTGAGGCCGACGACGCCACCGAGGTCGAGGCCGTCGAGGCCGACGCCGAGGAGACCGACGCCGAAGAGGCCGAGGTCGTCGCGCCCGTCGTCAAGCACTCGCTGAACGGTGCCCACCACCTCGCGCAGACCGTTGGTCGGCGCAAGGAGGCCATCGTCCGCGTGCGCCTCGTGCCCGGCACCGGCAAGTTCACGCTCAACGGCAAGAGCCTTGAGCAGTACTTCCCGAACAAGGTGCACCAGCAGCTCATCCGCGAGCCCCTAGTCACCACGGAGAAGCCCGAGACGTTCGACGTGCTCGCCACCCTGCGTGGCGGCGGCACCACCGGCCAGGCCGGTGCGCTTCGCCTCGCCATCGCGCGTGCGCTGATCGCGATCGACATCGAGGACCGCCCGGTCCTCAAGAAGGCCGGCTTCCTCACTCGTGACCCGCGGGTCAAGGAGCGCAAGAAGTACGGTCTGAAGAAGGCTCGCAAGGCGCCCCAGTACAGCAAGCGCTGATCGAGCCCTACCCAGCTTCACCCCTGCGGGAGCAGCCAGTTCTTCATCGAACTGCTGCTCCCGCAGTGCTTTCCGGCCCCTTTTCGCTGTGCGGTTGATCACGGAGGACCCTCGGATCATGGCTCGCCTGTTCGGCACCGACGGAGTACGCGGTCTCGCCAATGCGGACCTCACCCCCGAACTGGCACTGTCCGTGGCCGCCGCCGCGGCGCGGGTGCTCGCCGAGCACGATCGGACCCACCGCCCTGTGGCACTGGTCGGTCGTGATCCACGGGCGAGCGGCGAGATGCTGGAGGCGGCGGTCGTCGCGGGCCTTAGCTCCGCGGGCGCGGACGTGCTCCGCGTCGGCGTCCTGCCCACGCCCGCCGTCGCGTTCCTGGTCGCCGCGCTGGGCGCGGACGTCGGCGTGATGATCTCCGCGTCGCACAACGCCATGCCGGACAACGGGATCAAGCTGTTCGCCGCCGGTGGTCACAAGCTCCCGGACTCGGTCGAGGACGAGATCGAGCAGAAGATGCTCACCCACGACGGCCGTCCGACGGGCGCCGCCATCGGTCGGGTTCGCGACGTCGAGGACGCCGAGGTCCAGTACGTCGAGCACCTGCTCAAGATCACCCCGCACCGCCTCGAAGGCATCAAGGTCGTCGTGGACTGCGCGAACGGCGCCGCCTCGATCGCCGCGCCGGACGCCTACCGCCGCGCGGGCGCCGAGGTCGTGGAGATCAACTCCACTCCGGACGGTCTGAACATCAACGACAACTGCGGTTCGACGCACCTCGACGTCGTGCGCGCCGCGGTCCTCGAACACGGCGCCGACCTGGGCATCGCCCACGACGGTGACGCCGACCGCTGCCTCGCGGTGGACGCCGAGGGCAACGAGGTCGACGGCGACCAGATCATGGCCGTCATCGCCGTCGCCATGCGCGACGCGGGCGAGCTGACCGACAACACGCTCGTCGCCACGGTGATGAGCAACCTCGGCCTGCACATCGCCATGCGCGAGCAGGGCATCGCGCTCCGCACGACCGGGGTGGGCGACCGGTACGTGCTGGAGGAGCTGCGCGCCGGTGGCCTGGCGCTCGGTGGCGAGCAGTCCGGCCACGTCGTCCTCCCGGCGCACGCCACGACCGGCGACGGCCTGCTGACCGCGCTGCGGCTGATGGCGCGGATGGCGGAGACCGGCAAGCCGCTCGCCGAGCTGGCGGGCGTGATGAGCAGGCTCCCGCAGGTCCTGATCAACGTCCGCGTGTCGGACAAGGCCGTGGTGGCGAAGGACACGTCGGTCAGCGACGCGGTCGCCGAGGTCACCGCCGAGCTGGGCGACACCGGTCGGGTGCTGCTGCGCCCGTCGGGCACCGAGCAGCTCGTCCGGGTGATGGTCGAGGCCACCAGCCACGAGGTCGCCGAGTCCGCCGCGCGCAGGCTCGCCGGTGTGGTTTCCTCGGTCCACTGATCCGGAGTTGGGGGCGGGCATGGTCAATCTGGTCCTGGGGTTCATCGTCGGTGTGGCCGTGGGCGGTGGTGGCGTTTTCGCCATCACGAA
>DATMCA010000007.1:0-3466 GCA_035559015.1 Umezawaea sp.
ATGGGGCTCTCCTGGTGCGGGTAGCGCGGTGGCACAAGGCAATACGGCCCGGGTCGACCCGCTGTTCACCCGCGGTGCTGGGCCATTCGGGTGAGAACGGACCGGGTGTCAACGAAGCGGCCCGAAGTTTCACCAGTTGGACGTTCGGTCGCGAGTGGACCTCACGCCTTGCCCGCCGGTTCCGGGCGTGGTTACGGTTCTTCCCGACAAGCCGGACACACCACCGCGGAACGGAGAGCGACATGATCGTCCTCTGCTCCCGCCGCCACGTGGACTTCGGCCGCATCAGCAGCGCCATCTGTCGCACCCGCTGACCTCCTCCCGCTCCCCGCACTGAGCCCGGCCTGTACTCGGGTCGGGCCTCCCAGCCGACCTCCGGCCCAAGGACCCCTCATGAGCGTTTCCGCGCGCCCTTTGGTGGCCGCACCAGATGACGAGGCCGACCCGGCGTCGCTCAAGGTGGTGCCCTCCCGCCACCCGTGGCGGTGGGTCGGCGTCGCCGTGGTGCTCGTGCTGCTGGCCCAGTTCGTCCACGGCCTGGTGACCAACGCCGGGTGGGACTGGCCCACGTTCAGGCAGTACTTCACGGCCGACTCGATCCTGCGCGCCGTGGGCGTCACCATCCAGCTCACCGTCTACGGCACCGTCCTGGGCTTCGCGCTCGGCGTGGTGATCGCGCTCATGCGCCTGTCCAGGAGCCCGTTCCTCCAGGTGGTCAGCTGGACCTACGTGTGGGCGTTCCGCTCGATCCCGCTGA
Organism: Umezawaea sp.; assembly: GCA_035559015.1. GTDB lineage: Bacteria > Actinomycetota > Actinomycetes > Mycobacteriales > Pseudonocardiaceae > Umezawaea. Next base: position 758 of record DATMCA010000007.1, read on the forward strand.
TCGTGCAGTTGTTGTTCTGGTTCAACATCGCCTACCTGTACCAGCGGTTCGACTTCGGCGTCCCGTTCGGGCCGGCCTTCATCTCCTTCGACACCAAGGACCTCATCGGCCCGATGAGCGCCGCGGTGCTCGGACTCGCGCTGCACCAGGCCGCTTACGCCGCGGAGATCGTCCGCTCGGGCATCATCGCCGTCGACCACGGCCAACTCGAAGCCGCCGCCGCGCTGGGCATCCCCAGGCTGCGCCAGTTCCGCCGAATCGTTCTGCCGCAAGCGATGCGATCCATCCTGCCGAACGCGGCGAACGAGGTCATCAGCCTCTTCAAGGGAACCTCGGTCGTCTCCGTCATGGCGATCGGCGAACTCTTCTACCAGGTGCAGGTCGTCTACGGCCGCAACGCCAGGGTCGTGGCCCTGCTGATGGTCGCCACGGTGTGGTACATCGCCATGACCACGCTGCTGTCCGTCGTCCAGTACTACGTCGAACGGCACTACGCCAAGGGAGCGCTGCGCAACCTGCCGCCCACACCGCTGCAACGCCTGCGCGCCCAGTACACCGCGCTCCGCGTGAGAGCGGGAGCGAACCGATGAGCCGGCCCATGGTCGACCTCAGGGGTGTCCACAAGAGCTTCGGCGCGCTGGAGGTCCTCAAGGGCGTCAGCCTGGAGGTGGAGCAGGGACAGGTGGTCGTGGTCCTCGGCCCGTCCGGGTCGGGCAAGTCCACGCTGCTGCGCACCATCAACCACCTGGAGAAGGTCGACCGGGGTCACGTCGTGATCGACGGCGACCTCCTCGGCTACCGCAGGGTCGGCAACAAGCTCCACGAGCTGAAGGAACGGGAGATCCTGAAGCAGCGCACCCACATCGGGTTCGTCTTCCAGAACTTCAACCTGTTCCCCCACCTGACCGTGCTGGAGAACGTCGCCGAGGCCCCGCTCTCGGCGCAGCGCAAGCAGAAGCGGGAAGTCCACGACGAAGCGGTGCGGCTGCTGGCCAGGGTGGGCCTGTCCGACAAGGAGAACGCCTACCCCCGACAGCTCTCCGGCGGCCAGCAGCAACGCGTGGCCATCGCCAGAGCGCTTGCGCTGTCACCGAAACTGCTCCTGTTCGACGAGCCCACCTCGGCCCTGGACCCGGAACTGGTGGGCGAGGTGCTCGACGTCATCAAGGACCTCGCGAGCACCGGCACGACCATGATCGTCGTCACCCACGAGATCGGCTTCGCCCGCGAGGTGGCGGACCGCGTCGTCTTCATGGACGACGGCGTCATCGTCGAACAGGGCAGCCCGTCCACGGTCCTGGACCACCCCCAACACCCACGCACCCGCGCCTTCTTGTCAAAAGTCCTGTGACAGCCGGAGGAAACACCGTGTCCCCAGCCAGACTCGTCCCCGCCCTGGTAGGTCTGCTCGTCCTGGTCTCGGCCTGCGGCGGCGCCGACGGCGCGGTGGTCGAGAACCAGGTGGTGGCGGAGGGAAAGGTCATCAACCTCAGCCCCGACCAGAAGCGGGTGACCGCCGAGAAGGACAGCACCATCGCCGCCCTGGTCCCGGAGGAGGTCCGGAAGACCGGGAAGATCACCATCGGCGGCTCGGCGGGCACGGCCCCACCACTGCGCTTCTACGCCACGGACGACAAGACCCCCATCGGCGTGGAAACCGACATCGCCGTCCTCATCGCCCAGGTGCTCGACCTCGAACCCCAGCTGGAAGTCTCCTCCTGGGAAAACCTCTTCGTCGGCCTGGACTCGGGCGCCTACCAGCTGGGCCTCTCCAACATCACCGTCACCGAGGCCAGGAAGGACAAGTACGACTTCGCCACCTACCGCCTGGACACCCTCGCCTTCGAAGCGAAGAAGGGCGGCACCTGGAAGGTCAAGGCCCCGGAGGACGTGGCGGGCAAGACCATCGCCGTGGGGTCCGGCACGAACCAGGAGAAGATCCTGGTGGACTGGTCGAAGCAGAACGAGGCAAAAGGCCTGAAGCCCACCGACATCAAGTACTTCCAGAACAGCTCGGACTACTACCTCGCCCTTGAGTCAGGCAGGATCGAGGCTTACCTAGGTCCGAACCCCACAGCCGCCTACCACGTGGCCACGTCGGGCAAGACCGAGATCATCGGCAGCTTCTCGGGCGGCGGCGACATCGTGGGCAAGATCGCCGCGACCACGAAGAAGGACAGCGGCTTGGTGAAGCCGGTAGCGGAAGCACTCAACCTGTTGATCAAGAACGGCAAGTACGCAGAAGTCCTGGACCGCTGGGGCCTCGCCAGCGAGGCCGTACCCACCTCGGAAATCAACCCGCCGGGATTGCCACGTAGTTGATCAACCGGGGGTGGGCCGGCTGCCGGAAGCGGTCGGCCCACTGGTGGGACCGGGTGGGGCAAAGACGGACAGGACGGGGAGAGCTGGGCAAGGCCAGGCTTGGGGTTCGGGCCGGGGCTGCCGATAGGGCAGGGCAAGGCGAGACTGGGCAGAGGAGAGCAAGGTACGGCAGGACTGGGGCGTGCGAGTAGGGCACTGGATGGTCCGCGACATGAGTAGGGCAACCGGGTGATCCGCCGCGCGAGCAAGTCAGCCGATCGTCCGCCACGCAAGCAAGGCAACTGAGTGACTCGCTACGCGAGTACGGCAGCCGGGTCGTCCGCGAACCGGCAGACGGACCGGGCCCTAAACCGTGGCCGATTTTACTTGGGGGATTTGCCCCTTAAA
>DATMCA010000008.1:0-12034 GCA_035559015.1 Umezawaea sp.
TCGCTCAGCGGCCAACCCCCCGATCCATGCCGCGGACTCCTGCGAGGTCAACGCGAGCTTCGAGAGGTGGGTGAAGACGAGTCTACTGGCCTTGACCTTCTCCGGGTCCTCGACGTGAACCGAACCGATGGCGTGCTCGACGTACAGGACACGCGAGTCACGCTTGTCCGGGAAGTCGAGCAGCGTGAAGGCGCCGTTGTAGCCATCGTGGAGGCCGACCGAGTTCAGGAGCACCTGGACCTCAATCGGGTCGAGCAGTCCGCGCTCGTTGATGTGCAGCAGCTGCAACCGCTCCGCCTGGCACAGCGCGCTTTCAGCGATGATCGCGTGAAACCGCAGCGGCTCCGCACCGAGCAGGCGCTCCTGCCTGCGCAGCCGCACGAGCACCTGGTTGTCGATCCAACGCTTGGACCGCTGCACCCGTGCACCCGCGAAGACCTGTCGGATGTAGTTCTCGGTCTGGAGCAGTCCGGGCACATACCCCGGTTGAAAGCTCCTGACCATGCAGGCGTCGTGCTCCAGGCTGATGTACCCGTGGTCGTCAAGACCGTAGGGGTGCCACCAGCCCTTCTCGATGGCCCGCTCGTACATGTCCAGGTACGGCTGCCACTCGGACACCGCCAAGCCGTACTCGTCCAGCATCGCGCGCAGGCCGTGGTACTCGGGGCGCTGGCCGTTCTCGATCCTGCTGAGCTTCCGGTTGTCGTAGCGGAGCCGGTGCGCGGCCTCCTGCTGGGTGAGCCCAGCGCGTTCCCGCAGCACCCGCAGCGCTTCGCCGAGCTTCCGCTGCCGGAACGTGGGTTCGGCGTTCTTGCCCACCAGGAACCTCCCCGTGATCGCCTGATCGCAGGACGTTACGGCCCGGAATGCAACCGGTGGGAATCCCACCGCCTGACGCTGGTGCGGACCGTTCGGAGCATGGGCGACTACGACCACCGGATCGAGTACAAGAGGCGGCAGCCAGGCGGGGCGCTGGTGTGCGAGCACGTCGAGAACGTCTCCGACCACGGTTGGTACGTGGTCGAGGGGGTCGCGTGGCGGGAGCACTACACGCGCGGGTGCGCCGCCGAGTACCTGGATCGGGTGCGGGCGAAAGCGGGCACCTACGTGGTCGTGGTGTGGCGGTCCGATGTGCGGGTGTGCACGACGAAGCTGACCTGGAATTTGCCCCCCTCACGGGTGAACGAAGTAATCCATCAGTAGTACCGGCCTTGCTCCGGGTGGCCCTGATGCGGAATTTTCGCGCTCATGAACCTCAAGGGAGTCCGGCTGACCCGGCCCCTGAGCTTCATCCCGGTACCGGAACGGCCCTGGTCCCCTCCCCCCTCGGGCTAGGGCCGTTCCACTTCCGCCAGCAGCAGCTCCAGGAAGCGGTCGGGGTGGGTGAACGCGGCGAAGTGGCCCGCCCCCTCGATCAACGCCAACGCCTTGCGCGGCGCGGTGACGCGGGCGAAGTAGTCCTCGGCCAGCGAGCGCACGGTGACGTCGTCGTCCTCCCCCTGGAGGACCACGACGGGTACCTCGAAGTCCGGCGACGCGGTGAAGGCCATGAAGTCCTCGAACAGCGCTTCCTTCGAGTACCCGAACCCGGCCGCCACGTGCCGCAGGTCTCGCCAGCCGTAGACCTCGCGCCGCAGCACGAGCGGCAGGAACAGCTTGCCGAGCACGGCGTTGTCCATGCTCCAGCGCATCTTCACCTCCCAGGCCCTGAGGTCCCACGACGCCGGGTCCGGGCCGATGGCGGCCAACGCCTTGGCGGCCTTGGGGTTCCGCAGCGCACGCCGGTACGACTCGGCCTCGTTGTCGATCATGTCGACATAGAGATCAGTCGCCACGTAGACCTGGAACAGGTCGGGCCTGCGCTGCACGAGCGGCGTGCCGATCATGGTGCCCATCGAGCCGGCCATCAGCACGACCTTGTCCTTCTCCAGGTGGTCGCGCAGGTGGTCGACCAGCTCGATCGCGTCCTCGACGCACCGCTCGAACGACATCTCCCCGCAGCCGTCGCGGCCGTTGCGGCGCAACGTCCTCCCGGCTCCCCGCCGATCCCACTGCACGACGGTGAAGTGCTCCTCCCACTCCCGCAGCAACGGCGTGAACAGGGCGTACGGGGAGCCCGGACCGCCGTGGAGGACCAGCAGCACGGGGTTGTCGCGGTTCTCGCCGCGGATCTGGATCCACTGGTCGATGCCGCCGATGCGCTGGTACCGCTGCTCTTCGATGCTCGTCATGGACCTAGGTTCGCGTCGCCGGGGCGGCTTACCCAGATGCCCGTTCAACCTAGGTCCGGCAAACCGTGGTTCGCTGTCCCGCATGACGGAGTTGGGGGACTTCCTGCGATCGCGCCGGGCGAAGCTGACGCCCGAGGAGACCGGGCTGCCGACGTTCGGCGGTCGCCGCCGGGTGCCGGGCCTGCGCCGCGAGGAACTGGCGCAGCTGGCCGGGGTGAGCGCGGACTACTACGGCCGCCTCGAACAGGGGCGGCTCGCCAACGTGTCCGACGAGGTGCTGAACGCCGTGGCGCGGGCGCTGCGGTTGGACGAGGGCGAACAGCAGCACCTGCACAACCTGGCCCGACCGCCGAAACGGCCGCGACGAGCGGGCACCGTGCGGCCGGGGCTGCGGTGGCTGCTGACGAACATCACCGGCTCGCCCGCCTACGTGCTCGGCGAGCACATGGACATCGTCGCGTGGAACCCGTTGGCCCGGGCGATGTACGGCGTCGACCTCGCCGAGCACGACAACATGGCCCGACTGATCTTCCTGCACCCGTCGTCCAGGTCGCTGTGGACCCCGTGGGAGGCCAAGGCGAACAACACCGTCGGCGGCCTGCGGATGCAGGCGGCCCTCCACCCCGGTGACCCGCGGCTGACCGCGCTCGTGGAGGAGCTGTCGGTCAGCCCCGAGTTCCGCGAGCTCTGGGCGGCTCACGAGGTGTGGACCGTGCCGCACGGCGTCATGCACCTCGACCACCCGGAGGTCGGGCCGCTGGAGCTGGCCTACGAGGCGCTGCCGGTGCCCGCCGCGCCGGAGCAGGTGCTGATCACCTACTCCGCCGAGCCCGGTTCACCGTCGGAGTCGAAGCTGCGGCGGCTAGCGGCCGACGGCGTAGCCCTGGGCGCCGCGGGGGTTGGCGGCGGCGCGGAGTAGGCCGTCGCGGGAATCCCTCGCCACGGCGGACATCCGGCCCAGCGTCCACTCGCCCGCGTCGACCACGGTGTGGCCGCGCTCGCCCAGCTCGGCCATGGCCGCCGCCCCGATCCGGGACTCCACGACCAGTTCGCCGGGCGTCCACGCGCGCGGGAAGAACGAGCTGGGGAACGCGTTGCTGTGCCACATCGGCGAGTCGATCGATTCCTGGAGATTCAGGCCGCCGGTGGTGTGCGCGAGCCAGAACCCGAGCTGCCACTGGTCCTGCTGGTCGCCGCCGGGCGTGCCGAACGCCAGCGCGGGCAGGCCTTCGCGCAACGCGAGCGTCGGGCTCAGCGTGGTTCGCGGGCGCTTGCCGGGGGCCAGGGAGTTCGGGAGGTCCTTGTCCAGCCAGAACATCTGCGCGCGGCTGCCGAGGCAGAACCCGAGCGACGGGATGACCGGCGACGACTGGAGCCAACCGCCGGACGGGGTCGCGGACACCAGGTTGCCCCAGCGGTCGACGACGTCGACGTGCACCGTGTCGCCCTTGGTGGTGCCGGTGCGTTCGACCGTCGGCTCACCGACGGCGCCGCCCAGGTCGGTCAGGGCGCTCGGCCCGCGCCGGATGTGCGCGGCCAACGTCGGCGTCAGGTGGCGCGGCGAACCGGGCCGCAGGTCCAGCGACGCGTTCTCGTCCACGAGCTTGCGGCGGACGTCCGCGTACTCGCGGGACAGCAGCACGTCGAGCGGCACGTCACCGGAGTCGCCGTACCAGGCTTCGCGGTCGGCGAACGCCAGCTTCGCGCACTCGACGGCGAGGTGGATCGTCTCGGCGGTGGGCTTGCCGTCCACGTAGGACAGCCGGTCGGCGAAGCCCTCCAGCAGCCGGAGCTGTTGCAGCAGCACGGGTCCCTGCGACCAGGCGCCGCACTTCGCGACCGTCCAGTCACCGAAGTCCGCGGTCACGGCGTCCTCGTAGGTCGCCTCCCACCCGGCCATGTCCGCACCGGTCAGCACACCCGCGTGGTCACGCCCGGAGTCGTCGCGGAACGCGGTGCGGCAGAACTCGTCGACCTGCGCCGCCACGAACCCCTGCGACCACGCCCGACGAGCGGCCTCGATCTGCGCTTCACGATCACCACCGGCGGCCTCACCCGCCGCCAGCAACCACTCCCACGTCTCGGCGAGCTTGGGGTTGCGGAACCGCGAACCGGCCTCGGGAACCTGCCCACCGGGCATCCAGTGCGCCGCGGACGTGGGCCAGTGGTCCCGGAACAGGTCGGCGACCCTGGAGATGGTGAACGACACCCGCTCCAGCACCGGGAACCCGTCGCGCGCGTATCCGATCGCGTGGTCGAGCACCTCGCGCAACGACTTCGTGCCGTAGTCCCGCAGCAACGTCAACCACCCGTCCCACGACCCCGGCACGGTGGCCGCCAGCAGCCCGCTGCCGGGCACCAGGTCCAGCCCGAGACCGGTGTAGTGGTCGATCGTCGCGCCCGCGGGCGCGACTCCTTGGCCGCACAGCACGCGGGGCGCGCTCTCGCCGACCGACGAGAACACGATCGGCACCTCACCGCCCGGCCCGTTCAGGTGCGGCTCGACCACCTGGAGCACGAAGCCCGCGGCGACAGCCGCGTCGAACGCGTTGCCACCCGCCTCCAACACGGCCATACCGGCCGACGACGCGAGCCAGTGGGTGGACGCGACCATGCCGTGGGTGCCGACGAGTTCCGGCCGGGTGGTGAACACGTGGCCAACTTACGCGGTGCCGAGGCTTTTGGTTACCCCCGCTAACGAATGGGTCCGCAAAAATGTCGACCACCGAGGTGTAGCGCAGCGTGACATCGGTTATCCCCTGAGTGCACGCAGACAACCCCTCTGCCGGACGAAGCGGAGGGCCCACCCCGGGGAGCACTGTTCACCACATGGAATTGCTGGTCATCCTCGGCTTGTTCACCGGTCTCGCAGCCCTGGCAGCTGTGCCGTTGGTCGCACTGCTCCACTTCTCCGACCACCGGGGCAAGGGCTGGCACTGAACGAACGTTAACCTGGGCCGCATGCAGATCACGGGTACCGCGGCGATCGTGACAGGTGGTGCATCGGGCCTGGGCGGAGCAACCGCGCGCGCCCTGGCAGCGAAGGGCGCACAGGTCTTCGCACTGGACCTGCCCCAAGGCATCGAAAAAGCGGAAGCGGTGGAAGGCGTCACCTACCTACCCGCCGACGTCACTTCCCCGGAGGAAGTCCAGGCAGCGGTCGACACCGCCTCCAGCTCCGGCTCCCCCTTGCGCATCGTTGTCAACTGCGCAGGCATCGGCCCGTCGAGCAGGACCGTGGGCAAAACAGGCCCCCACGACCTGGACCTGTACCGCAAGGTCATCGAAATCAACCTCGTGGGCACCTTCAACGTCCTACGCCTGGCCGCAGCAGCCATCGGCAAGACCGAGCCCCTGGCAGAAGACGGCCACCGAGGCATCATCATCAACACCGCCTCCATCGCCGCCTACGACGGCCAAATCGGCCAGGTCGCCTACGCCTCCTCAAAAGCAGCGGTAGTAGGAATGACCCTCCCCGCAGCCCGCGACCTGTCGTCGGTAGGCATCCGCGTCATGACCATCGCCCCGGGCATCGTCGACACCCCCATGCTCGCCACGGTCTCCGACGACTTCCGCGCAGGCCTGGCAGCAGGCGTCCCCTTCCCCAAGCGCCTAGCCCTACCAGCCGAATACGCCCAGCTAGCACTGACCATCGTCGAACACGACTACCTGAACGGCGAGGTCATCCGCATGGACGGCGCACTACGAATGGCACCGCGCTAAAACGAGCCACGGGCGACCCACCACACAGGCGACACAGGGCCCTAAAACGTGGCCGATTTTACTTGGGGATTTGAGCCTTAAAATTGATGATCGGGCAGGCCTTCAGGACTGCCCTTTTAGCCCGATCAAAGGCTCAAATGAGGGGCCCCCAAGTCAAATCGGCCACAGCACGCTGGCAGCCGCAGCCACCTGGCGACCCACAACAGGAGCCGCAGCCGCGTAACGACCACCCCTCACAAATCCCCCGCAAACGGCAACCTCTTGATCTCATCCGACGACATCCAGTTCCGCAATGCATGCGTAGCCCGAACATCATCCTCGTTGTACTCGATCAACCTCCGCCGCTGAACATCATCCGGCGGCAACCCATCCATCCCCACAGCATCCCGATACCACCGCATCGAGTTCTCCCCACCAGCCTCCGGGTCCCTCCACCGAAACCCGGCAACCGGAGCAATCGTCTTCAACCCCTTACCGTGCGCACAAAGAAACTCCTCACGCACGATCCCGAAAAGATCAACCCAGGCATCCGACTTGATGAACTCCCGCACGGCCGAAACAGGCGGAATCCCCGGCATCCCCTTGAACCGCTCCGCCGACCCCAACAACCACCGGTTCTCCGCCAACTCGTTGTAGCAGTAAGCCCGAAAACTCAACCCCCGAGCCCGAGCCCGCAACCGCACCGCCGTCAACCACGTCCAGAACTCCGCGAACGACCGAGCCTCATCATCACTCGGCACCGGATCCCACGTGGCAAAAGCCCGATACCCCGGCTCTTCGTCCACGTTCTCCCCGGACAACCAGCACCCCCACATGTAAGCCCCGAGATCCCCGAAGCTCTCCATGTCCACATCCACCTCGACATCGGCCCGAGGCACCGCGAAGCTCTCCGACCGCCGCACCACCGTCAGATCCCGCAACCAGGCCCGAGCCAGGATCACCGCATCGTCGAACGGCATCCCGACGAGCTGGAGCAGCGGCCGCCCACCAACGTCCTGCGCCGCCAACTGGTCCACCGTCGACACCCCGACCTTGCGCAGAGCCACGGCGTCCTCGCCCCGAGCCACCAGGCTCACGTCCCGGGAAGCCTTCAGCTCGTCGTCGCAGATCGGCCACCACGGGCACGACTTGCACTCCACGATCCGCGAGGGCCGGGCCAACGGCTCGTCCCCCCGGTGAGCCGCCCCGGCCACCGCCAACCGGTCCGAGAACCGCGCGTCGTACTCCGACAGCGCCGTCCGCCCACCGGGCCAGGTCGGCGCCTCCAGGTCGTGCCACACGACCACGTCGGCGTCCATCCCGATCACCCCGGCCACTGCCCGACCGTGCTTCGCGAACCCGGTGGCCTGCAACTGCCGCTGGGCGTGCGCCAACCGGAGCTGGTCCCGCGGCTGCGGCCGGACCTTCCGCGTCGGGTCCACCCGAGCCCCGTTCGGCTGCGGGTGGGACAACGGGGACGTCTTCGCACCCTGGCCGGGATCGCTGGTCTTGTGCCGCACCACCAGCACCGGGACGTACCCGGTCGTGTCCTTGACCAGCAGGTCGATCCCGCCGCGTCGGCCACCGGTCGAGTCGCGCGGCAACGCGGCGCCCCAGATGTACGGGGTGCCCATCCGCATCGCCGCGAGCGTCACCCGTTCCCGGTCGGCCGTGCTGATCTCCGGCCCGTGCGGGATCTCCATCAACTCGGACCCGAACACCTTGGCCAGCGTCAACGCCACCTGGCGACGGTGTTCGGTCGCGTCGGCCTTGCGCTGCTCACCCGCCGGGTCCGCTGGGGACCTGACGACGTCGCGCATCGCCGGATCGTTCTCCAGGTGCACCCGCCGCCGACAACGAGTGACCACGCCGGCGTCTAGCTGCACCTGGGAAGTCACTGGTGAAGGGTATGCCGCGTCCGCGCGGGCCGTGCGCGCAACCTGCGTACTCCTGTGGATCTTTTGTGCGGCGGGCGGGTGTCGGCTCTACTGTTCCGGGTAGGAGGTGGCGCCACCGTGGCACGCAAAGCGCTCGGCCCCAAAGCACTCGGTCCCCGACTCACGCCCGCCAAGGCGAAGAACCTGCTCGGTGTGGCCAAGGTCGTCGGTCCCGTTCTCATCCCGGTGCTCGCGCCGTTCGCCGCGAAGGCGGCGGGCGTGGTCAGCGACCGGTACGACCACTACCGCGCCCGCAGGCTCGGCGTGGGCATCGAGGACCTGACCAAGTACACCGGCAAGGGCGCTCGGCTGCACGCGCGCATCGCGGGCTTCGCGCAGGCGTTGGACGAGCTGCGCGCGAAGGACGCGGACTACGTCACCGAGACCGAGTCCCGGCTGGTCAAGCTGGCGGCGGCCGTCCGGGCGTCCGAGCGCATGCCGACGCCGCGGCGCAAGGCGGCCCACCGCGCGGTGGGCGCGGACCTGGACGTCCTGGAGAACGAGCTGCTGCGCCGACTGGGCGTTTCCTGAGCGGTGCCGCCCCGGCCTCCGGGGCGGCACCTCGTCAGGTCAGCGCTTCGCCGTCACCTGCTCGACGGCTCGGAACGCGGCTTCCTCCGGACCGAGTTCGGCGGTGGCCTTCTCCATGGCCTCCGCGACCCGTTCCTCCCGCTTGATCAGCGGGTCGCTGCGCAGGTCCTTCGCCAGCGACAAGCACAGCCCGATCATGATCACCAGGAACGGCAGCGCGGCGATGATCGTCAGGTTCTGCAACCCGGTCAACGCGTTCGAGCCGCCGACCAGCAGCATCACCGCCGCCACGGCGCCGGTCAGCACACCCCAGAACACGACCACGCGCTTGTTCGGCGTGATCGAGCCCTTCTGGGACAGCGTGCCCATCACGATCGACGCGGCGTCCGCGCCGGACACGAAGAAGATGGCCACGAGCAGCATCACGACCACGCCCGCGACGGCCGCGAGCGGGAAGTTGTCCAGCAGCGCGAACAGCTGGCCCTCGGGCGTCGACTGGCCCGCGAGGTCCACACCGGACCGCTGGGTGAAGATCGCCGTGCCGCCGAGGATCGCGAACCACACCACGCTGACGCCGCTGGGCACCAGGATCACGCCCGCCACGAACTGGCGGATGGTGCGGCCGCGGCTGATCCGGGCGATGAACATGCCGACGAACGGCGTCCACGAGATCCACCAGGCCCAGTAGAAGATCGTCCAGCCGGACAGCCAGGCCTCCGTCGCGTCACCGCCGGACGCGGCCGTGCGACCGGCCATGTCGGCCATCTCGCGGACGTAGTCGCCGAGCGCCGTGGGCACGAGGTTGAGAATGAACACCGTCGGGCCGACCACGAAGATGAACGCGGCGAGCACCACGGCCAGCACCATGTTGATGTTGGACAGCCACTGGATGCCCTTCGACACGCCGGACACCGCCGACGCGACGAACGCGGCCGTCAGCACGGCGATGATGCCGACCAGGACGCCGTTGCCGACCTCACCGGCCCAGCCGGCGACCTTCAGTCCGCTGCCGATCTGGAGCGCGCCGAGCCCGAGCGAGGCCGCCGAGCCGAAGAGGGTGGCGAAGATCGCCAGCACGTCGATCGCCCGACCCGCCGGACCGTTCGCCCGCTTCGACCCGAGCAGCGGCGCGAACGCCGCGCTGATCAACTGGCTGCGGCCGCGGCGGAAGCTGCCGTACGCGATGGCCAGGCCGACGACGGCGTAGATCGCCCACGGGTGCAGCGTCCAGTGGAACATCGTGGTCGCCATCGCGGTCTGCACCGCCTGGTCGGACCCGCCCTCGACGGTGCCCGGCGGCGGCTTCACGAAGTGCGTCAGCGGCTCGTTCACGCCGTAGAACATCAGGCCGATGCCCATGCCCGCGCTGAACATCATCGCGACCCACGAGATCGTCCGGAACTCGGGCTTCTCGTCGTCCTGGCCCAGCGGGATGCGGCCGTAGCGGCTGAACGCCAGCCACAGCGCGAAGACGACGAAGCCGGACGCGGAGAGCACGAACGCCCAGCCGAGATTTCCGATGATCCACGTCAGGGAGGTTTTGGAAGCCGAAGCGAGGGAATCCGTGCCGAAGACCCCCCAGGCGACGAAGCAGAGGGTGATGGCGGCAGCGACGCCGAATACCACCTTGTCGGTGCGAGCCGGCCGATCAGCGCGTTCGGCTGACGGCTCGCCGGGAAGGGGTTGTTCGGGCGGCGTGGTCACACCTGGCCTCCTGAGCCGTTCCTTGGCAACGTGACGAGACTGCATCCGGTTAGCCGTTACCCGCTGGTCCGAATGCCCAAACATGGCGACTTACGCCCGTACGGGTCGTTCTCCTACTCTCATGGTGTGACCCCCAAGCCCGCCAGCACCCGCGTCGTTCGCGGTCTGCTGCTGGCGGTCACGTCCGCTTCGCTGAGCGTGGCCGCTCACGGCGCGGCGGGCGGAAGCCTGTCGGAGTTCACGCCTGTTCTGCCGTTGGTGCTGCTCATCGCCGGTGCGGCGACCGCGCTGGCCGACCGGCACCGGGGCCCGCTGACGATCCTCGCGGCCCTCGGGGTGGCCCAGTTCGCGCAGCACGAGCTGCTCGACCTCGTGCACCACCACAAGGCGCCCGCCGCCGGTCTCGGGTTCGACACGGTGCAGATGACGACCGCGCACGTGGTCGCGGCGCTGGCCACGGGCCTGCTGCTGGCCAGGGCGGACTCCGCGCTGGTCTCGCTGGTCGACGCGGTGTCCCGGCTGCTGCCGAGGACGCTGACCCCCGGCCCGGTCCTGGTCGGCCCCCGGTCCACCGCGGTCCTCACGGCCGATGGTCCGCAGCTCATCGAACTGCTCCTGCGAATCGTGAACGGCCGCCGCGGGCCACCCGTGGTCCTGGTCAACCGAGTCCCCTAGACACTCCGGTCTATCCCAGGAGCCAGTTCAACATGTCGACAAATCGATTTGGCGTGCGCACGGTGGCCCGCGGCGCAGCCGTCCTCTCCGCCGCGGGCGTGATCGCCCTCAGCACCGCGGGGCTCGCGTCCGCCCACGTCACGGCCTCCACCCCCAGCCCCGCCGCCAAGGGCGGCTACACCAAGGTGACCATCCGGGTCCCCAACGAGCGCCCCGACGCCGGCACGGTGAAGCTCCAGCTCACCCTCCCCGCCGAGTACCCGCTGGCCTCGGTCAGCAGCAAGCCCGTGCCCGGCTGGAAGGTCGAGGTCGTCAAGGCCAAGCTGCCCAAGCCGATCACCAGCCACGGCAAGGAGATCACCGAGGCCCCCAGCACGGTGACCTGGACCGCCGACGCGGGCGTCCAGATCGAGCCCGGCCAGTTCAACGAGTTCGACCTGTCCGTCGGCCCGCTGCCGGAGGACACCGACCGCCTGCTGCTGCCGACCACGCAGACCTACAGCAGCGGTGAGGTCGTGGCGTGGGACGCGCCGCCCGCCGCCGAGGGCGCCGCCGAGCCCGCGAAGCCCGCTCCCGTGCTGAACCTGGTCGCCAAGGCCGGTGGCGCGGACGCCCACAACGCCTCCGCGACCGCGGCGGGCACCGACGAGCACGCCGAAACCACCGCCGCGGCCTCGGGCACGGACACCACCGCCCGCTACCTGGGTGGCGCGGGCCTCGTGGTCGGCGCGCTCGGCCTCGGCTTCGGTGCGGGCGCCGTCCTGCGCTCCCGTCGTGGCACCGGGAAGCCCGCAGCATGAGGCGCGGGTTCTCCCTGCTCCTGGCCGGTGTCGTGGCGGGCGGTCTGATGCTCGGCTTCGCCGGTCCGGCGCTCGCGCACAACGTGCTGGTCAGCAGCGACCCGCTGGCGGGCTCGTCCATCGAAGCCGGGCCCGCGACGGTCTCGCTGACGTTCGACCAGCCGGTCAACGGCGGCCCCGGCCTCAACGCGATCTCGGTGACCAGCCCGGACGGCGGTCACTGGGAGGGCGTCGGCGAACCGACCGTCAAGGACAACGTCGTGTCCCTGGCGCTGCGGCCGCTCGGCCCGGCGGGCGAGTACACCGTCAGCTACCGGATCCTCTCGGCGGACGGCCACCCCGTGGCCGACTCGCTGAAGTTCACTCTCAGCAAGGCGGGCACGGGAACGCCCGCCCCGGCCAACGAGGTGGCGGCCAACCCGGCGACCACCCCGGCGGAGGGCACCACCACCGA
>DATMCA010000009.1:0-10443 GCA_035559015.1 Umezawaea sp.
CCGGAGTCGTCAGCGCACCCCACTGGCGGCCCGAGGTCGACTACGACACCAGCCCCGACGACGTCTACGTGGGCGTCGGCCGCAAGGTCTGACCGCGCACGGTCCGAGGAACCGCGGCTCGTGCGGACCACGAGTCCAGGAGCCGAGGTATCACGACCGGGTCAGGAACAGCGACGTCGTCAGGACACCGGGACGAGACGGATCGGCGCGGAAGCAGTGGCGCCGCCAGAGCATCGGGTCGAGACGGACCGGAGCGTGAGCAGTGGTGCTGTCAGGGCACCAGGACGAGGCGGATCGGGTCGTTGACGCGGTCGGCAAGCATTCGCACGGCGTCCGCCGCGTCGGCGAGCGGGACGTGGCCGCTGATCGACTCGGCGAAGTCCAGGCGGTGGTAGGCGGTGAGGGTGACCAAGGCCTCGACGTCCTCGGGCATCGATCCGTAGTGGCCGAGGAGGCGTTGGCCGCGGACGCTGAAGCCGATGCCGTCGGTGAGGGTGAGCGGGCCGCCCATCAGGCCCACCAGCACCAGTGAGCCGCCGGGTGCCAGCGCTTCGGCGGCCTGGTCGCGGACGGCGGGGACGCCGGCGAAGTCGAACGCGTGGTCCAGGCCGCGGCCGCCGGTGGCCGTGCGGACGCGCTGGGCGAAGTCCGACGCGGCGGGGTCGAGGGCCAGGTCCGCGCCGAACACCAGGGCCCGGTCGCGGGCGCTGGGCAGCGGGTCCACCGCGACGATCGGCGCGGCCCCGATGGTGCGCAGCACCTGCACCGCGTGCGCGCCGAGGCCGCCCACGCCCCAGACGCCGGCGGACTGGGCGGGGCGCACGCCCGCGGTGGTGGTGATCGCGGCGTACGGCGTGGACACGGCGTCCGGGATGATGGCGGCCTCGTCGAACGGCAGGTGGTCCGGGATGGGCACGAGCGTGTCGTGCCTGGCCAGCGCGTACTTGGCCCATCCGCCGTCGTAGTTCACCCCCCTGGTCCGCCCGGTCAGGCACGGGCGGCCGCGGACGCACAGCTCGCACCGCCCGCAGCTCTGCCCGGCCTGGAGGATCACCCGGCGGCCGACCGTGACCGACGACGGCACGTTCGAGCCGAGGACCTCGACCGTGCCGGACACCTCGTGGCCCAGGGTCAGCTTGGGCTGGTCGTTGTCCCACACGCGGAGCGTGCCGTCGATCAGGTGCAGGTCCGACAGGCACACACCCGCCGCCGCGACGGCCACCAGCACCTCGTCGGGCCCCGGTTCCGGGATCGGCACCTGCTCGACGGCGAACTCCAGCGTGGCGAGGTTGAGGCGGGCTGCGGGCATCACCGGTCGATTATGAGCGCGGCGAAGCCCGCGCACCCGACGCTTAGGGGGCGCGCTGGGGCCCCTACATCTCGCGCAGCACCACCACCAGGTCCCGCGGGATCCCGTGGGTCTCGTGCAGGTACTGGAAGTCCTGCTCCGTCAACGGGTCGCGGTAGCGCGACACCAGCGTCCGCCCCCGCGTCACGAGCGAGCGGAAGCGGCGCTCCTCCTCGCGCAGCACCTCGAAGACCTGACCGGACTGCCCGAAGTGCGAGAGCGTGCCGCGCACCAGCGGTTCCGGCAGGTCGGACAGGGTGCGGTCGGGGTCGTCGCGCCACAACGTCGTGAGCACGCGCCGCAGCAGCCTGCGCAGCACGTAGCCGCGCCCGGTGTTCGACGGGGTCACGCCGTCGCCGATCACCACGACGCTCGACCGCAGGTGGTCCACGACCAGCCGGTTGTCCGGCAGTTCCCAGGGCAGGCCGCGCACCCACGGCGTGAGCAGGTCGGTCTCGAACACGGACCTCTTGCCCTGCAAGAACATCAGCAGCCGCTCCAGGCCCATGCCGGTGTCCACTGTGGAGTCCGACAGCGGTGTGAGCGAGCCGTCGGGGTGCCGCCGGTAGCGCATCATCACGTGGTTCCACACCTCCATCCACCGGTCGTCGGTGGTGGGCGTGCCGGTCGGCGGCCCTTCACCGGTCCAGACGAACACCTCGCTGTCCGGCCCGCACGGCCCCGTCGGCCCGTTGGACCACCAGTTCTCCGACACCGTCAGCTCGACCGGGACGCCGAGCGAGGTCCACGTGTCCAGCGATCCGGTGTCCGGCCCGACCTGGTCGTCGCCGCCGAACACCGTGACGTGCAGCAGCCGGGGGTCGACGCCGAACCCGTCGCACAGCAGTTCGTAGCCCCACCGCAGGCTCTGCGGCCCCCGGTAGGAGCGCAGCGACCACGATCCGAGCATCTCGAACACCGTCAGGTGCGTCGGGTCGCCGACCTCGTCCAGGTCGGTGGTGCGCAGGCAGCGCTGGACGTTGACCAGGCGGTCCCCCAGCGGGTGGTCCCGGCCTTCGAGGAACGGGGTCAGCGGGTGCATGCCGGAGGTGGTGAACAGGACGGGGTCGCCGGGTGGCGGCAGCAGCGACGTGCCGGTCACCCGGCGGTGGCCGCGGGAGGTGAAGAAGTCGAGGAAGGTGTCGATGACGTGCTCGGTGTCCATGGCGGAGTCCGTTCCGGTGGGGTGGGGACGACCGGAAAGGGCCACGGCGGAACCGGACGGACCGTTTCCGGTCGCCGGGGGATGTCGAGGTCAGGCAGCGGCGGCGACCGACGAGCGAGGAGCTCGCGCGGCCGCTGCGACGTGCTGCGGGTGGACCGACATGCCTCGACTCTAGGCCACGGTGCAAGCCGTTTAACCGTCCACTGTGGATTCGCTGGGCCTTCCGGGTGAAGACGGGCGGCCGGGGAAGTTGCCGTTCGCGCAGGTCACGCCACAAAAGACCAGGTTGTGACGGGTGTCGCTCGGGTGGCGATCCGGCGCACCACCGTTACGCGCGTGGCACTCGTCCCGATGTCAGGGGCATGGTGACCGGGACGAGCACGGCGAGGAGTCGGGAGCGGTACGAGCCGTTCGCGGTCTCCGGGGTGGTCATCCTGCTGTTCCTGGCGAGCGTCTACGTGTGGACGTCGGTGCTCTCGCCCCGGGGACGGGTAGCGGCTGTGACCAGCATCGGCGTGCGGGACCACTGCGCGTCGGGCTGGGTCGTGCCGGACGCCGGCGACGCCCCGATCCCGATGGCGGGCAGGCCATCGGGGTCGGTGCTGGGCAGCGGTGGCGCGGTGACGGTCACGGTGCGCGGCCTGACGGGTGACGACATCGTGCTCGGGCAGCCGGTCATCGAGGTGGTCAGCCGCCGCCCCGCGCTGCCGGGCGTGTTCCTGCCGGCGCCGTGCGACGTCTCGCCGCCCTCCGGTTCGCTGACCATCGACCTGGACCGCCCGACGGTCCTGCTGACCCCGGTCGGGGAGCCCGCGGAGTTCCCCTACCAGGTCACCGGCACCGAACCCGACCACATCGTGGTCCGGCCGGTGTCGACCACCGACGACGTCGAGTGGCGGCTGCGCATCCCCTGGACCTCCGGGGTCGGAGCCGGGGTGCTGGTGGTCGACGACGACGGGAACCCGTTGCGCACCACGGCGACGAGCGCCGCCCGACCGTTCTGCGTCGAACAACCCGACAGCGCGCGCTGGGTGTCCTGCGAATAGACGTGACCGCGGCCGGACCGTGTGGAACGGTGGAGTCGTGTCCGACGTCGAGAAGCGCATCAAGATCCGCCGGAGCTGCGCCCGGTCCCTGTCCGGCCACGGCGAGCCGACCATGAGGGAGCGGCTGGCGGGGCTGATCGCCCTGCCGGAGTCCGAGGGCTACCCGGACCTCTACGGTTTCGGCGATCCCGTGACGCTGCTGGAACGCCGGGTCGCCGAACTGCTGGACAAGCCCGCCGCGCGGTTCGTGGTCAAGGGCATGATCGCCCAGCAGGCCGCGCTGCGGACGTGGACGGACAGCGTCCGGATCGGCACCGTGGCGCTGCACCCGTTGGGCCACATCGACTCCGACGAGCTGGGCGCGTTCGAACGGCTGCACCCGCTGCGCGGTGTGCGGCTGGGCGGGAAGCGCGGGTTCGGGGTCGAGGAGCTGGAGAAGGTCGGCGAGCCGCTCGGCGCGGTCGTCGTGGAGCTGCCCCTGCGCAACGCCGGGTTCGCGCTGCCGGAGTGGGACGACCTGGTCGCCGTGTCGCGGTGGTGCCGCGAGCACGGTGTCCCGCTGCACTTCGACGGCGCGCGCCTGTGGGAGTCCGCGCCGTACTACGGCCGTGAGCTCAGCGAACTGGCCGACCTGGCGGACTCGGTGTACGTATCGTTCTACAAAGGACTCGGCGGGCTCGCGGGCTGCGCGCTCGTCGGCTCGGACGACTTCCTGGCGCGGGCGACGCCGTGGCTGACCCGGCACGGCGCCAACGTGTGGTCGAACTACCCGTACGCGCTGTCGGCGATCGACGGGCTGAACCGGTACCTGCCGCGGATGGCGGCGTACCGGGACCGCGCGGTCACGCTCGCCGCCGCCATCGCGACCGTGGAGGGCGTGACGGTCGGCCAACCTCAGACCAACGGGTTCCGCGTGTTCCTGCCCGGTTCGCCGGACGCCCTGCGCGACGCGCACCTGCGGCAGGCCGAGCGGACGGGCACGTGGCTGTTCCCCGGCGCCGTCGAGACCGACGTGCCGGGGCTGTCCGCGGTGGAGGTCGTGGTCGGCGAGGCGACCGCGGCGGTGACGGACGCCGAGGCCGCGTCGCTGTTCACCGACCTGCTGGCGTCAGTCGAGGGTGACCGGTAGCGCGGCGAAGCCGTACATGAACGGCGAGATCCGGTGCGCCAGTTCCGCGCGCTCGACGCCGAACCCGAGGTCCGGGTAGCGGCTGAACAGCGCGGTCAGGCCGATGCGCGCCTCCAGCCTGGCCAGCGCGGCGCCGACGCAGTGGTGGGGCCCGTAGCCGAAGGAGACGTGCGGCGGGTCCGTCCGGTCGACCCGCAGCCGGTCCGGTTCGGCGTACACGTGCGGGTCGCGGTTCGCCGCGCCGACGAGGAACCCGATGGTGGCGCCCTTCGGGATCGTGACGCCGTGCAGTTCGACCGGCTCGAACGCGAACCGGAACACCGGTGACAGGACCACGGGTCCGGAGTGGCGCAGGAGTTCCTCGACGGCCCGGTCGGTCACCGGCCCGCGCGGCTGGTCTGGGTGGTCGAGCAGCGCGACGACCGCGTTGGCGAAGAAGTTCGCCGTCGTGTCGTAGGCCGCGCCGAGCAGGTTGGCCGTGATGGCGGCGACCTCGTCGTCGTCCAGGCCGTCCTCGCCGTCGGATGCCCTCAGCAGCAACGACAGCAGGTCGTCACCCGGCTGCCCGCGCTTGACCTCCATCTGACCGCGCGCGTAGTCGAGGGTCGCCAGCAGCGCGGCGTTGGCGGCGTCGCGGTCCGGGCTGGTCGCCACGTCCGACCAGCCGCGCAGCATGGCGTGGTCGGACTGCGGCGCCCCCAGGACGGTTCCGATGGTGGTGATCGCGAGCGGGTAGGCGAACGAGTGCAGCAGGTCCGGCTCGTCCTCCTCCGCCATCGCGTCCAGCAGTGCGGCGGCGGTGTCCGAGATGACCGCCTCCCACCCGGCGATCACCCGCGGCGTGAGCGTCCCGCCGACCACCCGCCGCTGCCGCGTGTGGTCCGGCGGGTCGAGCACGAACGCCCGCTCCCAGCCCGTTCCGACGCCCATCGCCAGCCCCGAGGCCAGGAACCGCTCGCTCGCCGACCGGGTGTCGGCGCTCAGGCGCGGATCCGTGGACAGCGCGCGGATGTCGTCGTGCCTGGTCAGCAGCCACAGGTCCAGGTCCGCGAACGGCAGCGCCACCTCGGCGACGGGGTTGTTCTCCCGCAGCCACGCGAGCGTCGGGAACGGGTCGGCGTAGTACCCCATCGAGAAGATGTCCGGTAGGAGGTTCGGCTTCGCGACGCTCGTCATGGCTCTTCCTCCGCCGTCGTCCGGGTGATCCGGTGGTGGCTCGGACGAGCCTCCCCCGGTCAGGCGGTCCGGCGCCGGTCGCGAGGGTAGAACGCGGCGAGGACCAGGAGTACCGCCATCGCGATCGCCATTCCGGTGAACGCCCACTGCACCGCGCCCGCGTAGTCGGTCCGCACGGCCGCCATCACCCGCTCGTGCACCGCCGCGGGCGCGCCGTCGTCGCCACCACCGGCCCCGGTGACCAGGTCGACGGCCTTGCGGGCGTCGGCCGCGGTCGCGCCCATGGCCTCGAACGACGTGGTGAGCCTGCTCGTCAACTGGCTGGTCACCAGCGTGGTGAACACCGCCATGCCGAACGCGCCGCCGAAGTTCTTCATCGACTGGGACAGCGCGGTGACCTCACCGTAGGAGGCGCCGATGGCCCGGTTCACCGCGTCCGTGCTCGCCGCGCTGAGCATGAAGCCGACGCCCGCGCCGGCGAGCGCGATGGGCCAGGTCTGCTGGTTGAGGAACGCGGAGTGGTCGAAGTCCAGGTCGGTGACCGTCGCGGCGAGCCAGCCGAAGCCGACGACGCCGAGAGCGCCGCCGATCGCCAGCACCGGGCGGGCTCCGACGCGGTCGAACATCGACGAGCCGAACCGCGAGGCGATGACGAAACCGAGGAACAGCTTGAGGAACAGTACGCCGGTGAGCGTGGCGGACAGGCCCAGCGACACCTGGCCGTAGACGCTGAGGAAGAAGAACACCGCGATGAACGCGATCGAGGAGACCAGGGTCGCCAGCGCGGAGACGGTGAAGCCGCGGTCGCCGAACGCGCGCAGGTTCACCAGCGGCTCGTGCGTGCGCAGCTCGTGGGCGGCGAACGCGACCAGGAACACCACCCCGCCGACGAGCGCGCCCAGCACGCCGGGACTCGTCCAGCCCCAGCCGCCGGCCTGCTGGAACCCGAACACCACCAGACCCATGCCCAACGCGACCAGCACGGCGCCGGTCCAGTCGATGCGCTCGGCCCGCCGGGGCGACGGTGCCGCGGAGAGGCCGACCACGACCATCGCGGCGATCGCGATCGGCACGTTGACCCAGAAGATCGAGCGCCACGTCCACGCCGTCAGGTAGCCGCCCGCCATCGGGCCGATGGCCGTCATGGCGCCGGTGATCGCGAAGAACATCGCCATCGCCTTGCCGCGGCCCTCGCGGGAGAAGCTCTGCACCACGATGCCGATGGCGGCGGGGAACATGATCGCGCCGCTCACGCCCTGGAGGACCCGCGCGCCGACCAGCCACGCCTCGGCGAGGTCGCCCGCCGGGGCCAGGCCGCAGAGCAGCGACGTGGCGCCGAAGGCCGCGATGCCGACCATGACCATCCGCTTGTGGCCGAACACGTCCGCGAGCCTGCCGCCGAGCAGGAAGAACGCGGCCGTGGCCAGCAGGTAGGCGTTGACGGCCCACTGGATGCCGTCGTGCGACAGGCCCAGTTGGCTTTGGATCGTCGGCGCGGACAGCGCCACGATCGTCTGGTCGATGGTCGTCATCGACACCGCGAGGATGAGGCCGACGAGCGCGCGGACGCCCGTCTTGCCGGTGGTGCCGCTGGTCAGCGCGGTCATGGCAGGAACTCCATTTCACCTGTCAGTAGTGACAGGTGGAAGGTAGACGTTCCTACTCAGACATGTCAACGATGAACTATGATGATGTGGTGAGCCTGAAACACGCGACCCTGGGCCTGCTGACCTACGGACCGGCCAGCGGGTACGACCTGCTGCAGAAGTTCCGCGACTCGCTGGCCAACGTCTGGCCCGCCACGCAGAGCCAGCTCTACGGCGAACTCGGCAAGCTGGCGGACGCCGGTCTCGTCACGGTCGCCGCCGAGGGCCCGCGCGGGCGCAAGGAGTACGCGATCACGCCCGAGGGCTCCGCCGAGCTGCGGCACTGGCTCGGCGAGGTCCCGCCCGCGCCCAACCGGCGCAGCGAGATGCTGCTGCGCGTGTTCTTCCTGGGGATGCTCACCCCGGAGCAGGCGCAGGACTACCTGAACGACCGCGCGACCGTGGCCGCCGAACTCCAGGGCGAACTGCGCGAGCTGGCCAAGACCGTCGACCCGGACAGCGGTCCGCTGGCCGTCTACGGACGGCTCGCGCTGGAGTGGGCGCTGCGGTTCTCCGCGATGCAGCAGGAGTGGGCCACCTGGGCGGCCGAAGAGGTGCGCCGCGCGCAGGACGGGGCAGCGGCCGACTAGGAACCGCCCGCACCTCGCGGTCGGGGTGCCCAGGACGCTCCTCCGCGCCGACGTCAGCCCGGCAGCACCTCGACCGTTCCCCGGCCCCCGTCCACCCGGACGCGGTCGCCCGTGCGGAGCCGGGTGGTCGCGTTGCCGGTGCCGACCACGGCCGGGATGCCGAGTTCGCGGGCCACGATCGCCGCGTGCGACAGCGGTGCGCCGATGTCGGTGACCACGGCCGCCGCCCGCGGGAACAGGGGCGTCCAGCCGATGTTGGTCACGGTCGTCACGAGCACCTCGCCCGCCTCCAGCGCGCCGCCGTCGGCCACCGAGGTCACGACCCGCGCCAGGCCCTCCACCACCCCGGCCGCGCCGGGCCACCCGGTGATCGCGTCGCCGAGCGGGGCGATGTCGCGGGTCTGGTCGAACACGTCCACGCGGCGGTCCGCGGCGGCGGCCCAGCGGAACGGGTCGAAGTGGCCGCGCAGGAGCGTCGGGTACGGCGGCAGGGCCGAGTAGCGGCGGTAGGTCTCGCGCCGGGCCGCGATCCGCTCCACCGGCGCGCGGTCACCGTCCAGCACCGCCAGCAGGTCGTCCGCCGACAGGAAGAACACGTCGTCGCCGAGGCCGGTCAGCTCGCCCGCGCGCAGGAAGAACACCCGCAGCACCCAGAACGCCCTGATGACCTCCGACCGGCCCGCTTCCCGGCCCCGCGCCGCGGCCCCGGCGCGGGCCATTCGCTTCTCCAGCACGGCGACCTCGCGCGGGTGCGCGGCGCGGAACCGGTCCAGCGCGGCGGCCCTGGCCTCCTGCTGCCGGGCGAGCAGGGTCCGCACGTCGGTCACCGCGTTCTTCACGCCCTCGACCTCGCGGTCCAGCCAGGCCGGGTCCTCGGCCGGGCGCGGCACGGAGATCTCGAACTCGTCCGGACACCGGTGGCCCCAGTCGCGGATGAAGTCCTCGCGGCTCAACTCCCCGCGCGCGACCTGGTCGAGCCCGACGACGGGTCCGAGGCTGGCCAGCGGACCGGCCGTGGTGTGCAGGCCGCTGAGCAGCGCGTTGGCGTCGCTCTCGTCGACGAACTTCAGCAGCCACGGCCGGATCCGCACCAGGCCCGCCCCGTCGAGCCGGGCGCCCGCGCCGAGCATCCGGCTGGTGTCGCGCAGCAGCGGGTCGACCTCCGCGCGCCACAACGCGGCCAACTCGGCCTCCGTCGTCACGGCCCCGATGCGCTCCCGCAGGTCGTCGCACCGGCGTCGGGCGTCGGCGACGAGCGCGGGCAACGCCTTCTGGTACGGCCGGATCCGCCGCAGGAACGCCAGCGCGCCCGGCACCATCTCCCGCAGGACCCGCCACCGCGACATCGGCAGCGGCGGAACGTCCACGTCGGACGGCAGCCGCCCGAACGCCTGCTCGGTCGCCTTGCGCGCGAACCCCTCGATGCCCAGCGCCGCGCTCGCGCCCAGTGCGACGCTGAGGTTGAGGTAGAACCGGCCGCCGATGTTGCCCGCGATCCGGTGCGGTCCCAGGTGCGGCACCGACATCGTCTCGGAGATGAACACGTCGACCAGTGACCAGGTGGCGGGCGTCATCACGCTCGGGATCGCCTCGCCGAGGTTCGCGCACGTCCACAGGTAGTCGCCGTCGAGGCTGTCGTTCCACTCCTCGTGCGCGGCCACGGTGATCGGCCGGGCCTGCACGACGAACACCTCGCCGTCGTGCTCGGCCCACTCGACGTCCATCGGCCGCCCGTACAGTTCCTCGATCCGACGGCCGAGCCCGCCGAGCGCCAGCGCGGTGTCGTCGGAGAGCACCGGTTCGCCGTGGCGTTCGGTGATGCCGTCGGCGCCGAGCACGACCACCTGCGGGTCGGCGTCGCCGGAGACCAGCGCCTCGCCCAGCCCGCGCACGGCGTTGACGACCAGCCGGTCGCGCGCGCCGGTCACCGGGTCGGCGGTGAACAGGACCCCGGCGGAGGAGGCGGGCACCATCCGCTGCACCACGACCGCGATCGCCACGTCGGCGGGCGCGATGCCGTGGCGGGCGCGGTAGTCGACCGCGCGCTCCGTCCACAGCGACGCCCAGCAGCGCTTCACCGCCGCCAGCACCTCGGCCGTGCCGGTGACGTCGAGGAACGTGTCCTGCTGCCCGGCGAACGACGCGTCGGGCAGGTCCTCGGCCGTAGCGGACGAGCGGACCGCGACCGGCCCTTCCCCCAGGTCCGAGTAGGCGCGGGTGATGTCCGCGGCCACCTCGGGCGGCAGGTCGTGCGTGGCGAACAGCGCGGTGATCTCCGCGTGGGACGCGCCGGCGATCACGGCGGCCAGGCCGTGCCGCGCGACGAACGCGCGGTAGGCGGTC
>DATMCA010000010.1:0-2029 GCA_035559015.1 Umezawaea sp.
GGGGTCTTGCCGCCCCAGGGCCGGTCATCAATTGCATAGCCCCACAAGCATCCGGTCTTGGTCCGGCCCCGGCCGGGGTCGAGCACCGGCAAGCGCGGTCGAGTCGCGCGGGGGAATCTCACCCCCGCGCGCTCACAGAACCGTACGTGAACCTCTCGGCTCATACGGCTCTTGTCGCCCAGCCCGACCCGCGGAGGAAGGACCAGTGCGCGAACAGCCGTGGCCGGGCCTGAGCCTCTCGGGCCAGCCACCGGTGGGCGCGCCGCTGGTGTCCGCGGTGTCGCTTCAACTTCTTGCAGGCCCATCGTCCCAGGTAGAGGTCGATGTGCCGGAGGGCGGGATACAGGGCGGAGCGGTGGAACTTGCCGTAGTAGAGGATCCAGCCCCGGATGATCGGGTTGAACATCCGCGCCAGATCGGCGAGCTCCTTGTCGGTCCTCCGGTGCAGCCGCCAGCGCCGCACCACCGTGCGGATGGCCTTCAGCGCCTTCGGACCGACGGCGGGCGTGAAGCCGACCCGGTACTGGCCGGCCCGCCAGCGCACCAGCCTCGGACGGAACTCGTAGCCGAGGAAGGTGAACTTGTGGACCGGGTGGTCGCCGGGGCGGTCGGTGTCCCGGCAGTAGACGACCCGCGTCTTCTCCGGGTGCAGGGCCAGACCGCACGCGGCCAGGCGCGCGTCGAGCGCCGCCTTGAGCCGCTCGGCTTCCTCCCGGGTGCGGCAGTGGCAGATGACGTCATCCGCGTAGCGCTCGAACGGGATGGCGGGGAAGACCCGACGCATCCACATGTCGAAAGCATAGTGCAAGAACAGGTTCGCGAGGACGGGGCTGATCACCCCGCCCTGCGGTGTCCCGCACCCTCGCGGATGAAGGCTACCGTCCTCCATCTGCACCGGTGCTGTCAGCCATCTCTCGATGTACAAGAGTGTCCAGCGGCAATCAGTATGATGCCGCACCGCCTTCAGGAGAAGGCCGTGCGGGATACTGTCGAAGAAGCCCTTGATGTCGAGATCGAGGACCCAATCGAAACGCCAGCACCGCTGACGTGCCGCCGCGACGGCGTCGAGCGCCGAGCGGCCCGGCCGGTAGCCGTAGGAGTCCGGGTGGAACCGGGGTTCCACCAGCGGCTCCAGGCGGCGCCGGACGACCTCCTGAGCCACGCGGTCCGCGACCGTCGGGACGCCGAGCGGGCGCGTGCCGCCGTCGGGCTTGGGGATGTCGACCCGGCGGACCGGGGGAGGAAAGTAGCTGCCCGACGACAGCCGGTTCCAGAGCTTGTAGAGGTTGCCCGTCAGGTCAGCCTCGAACTCCGCGATCGACACGCCGTCGACCCCGGCCGCACCGTCGTTCGCCCTCACCTTCTTGAAGGCTTCCCAGACCTCCTTCTTGGGAATGTCGAACGGCTTCGCCCCACCCACGCCGGTCCTCCCGTCACCGGTTGCCGCCGGGATGGGGCCGGGCGACGCGACCCCTTCGGTCCGGCCGTTTGTCGCGGCCCTCACCCCTACTACGGGTCACTCCGCCCCTCCGCCCCGTATCGGTACTCTGGCCCTCGCGGGGGCTGCCCGCTCGAGCGTCTCCCTTCGCACCGGGGCGGCAGGTTCCCACGTTCCGAACGAGCGCCTGTGCCGGAGTCGCGCCGCCTCCATGCCGGATGCCGCCTGGGCAGTAATCAGGGCGCCCCCCAGACTCGTCCCGGGCCAACGACAACCTCCCGGTTTCGGCATCGTCTGTACGCTTTCGACACGTCATCAGCGGTTCGCTCTCGCTCGCCTCTCCGACACTCACCTGACGGGATGATGTCCCGCCTTTTCCTGCGACGCTCACCACGAGGGCTTTTGACCGACGCGGCTCGCAGCGGTTTGGGGCCTGTCCCTGACGACCGACCCCGAGGGGCCGTCCCTCATCGCTCGATCAGCACCACACCTCCTTTCGTCGGCATGTTCGTGGCACACTGTCGCCTGCGAACGGGCTGATCGCGATCTGCTTCGGCTCGACAACGCCGCTCGGGATGGTGCTATTCGGTC
>DATMCA010000011.1:0-2026 GCA_035559015.1 Umezawaea sp.
GTCGCCGGCGTCGGTGAGGGCTTGGGATTGGCTGGTCACCTCGGTGGCGCCGGCGATCCGCAGCCCGGGGTGGGCCTCAAGACGCTTACGAAATCCTGATCGACAAGATGTTGTCTATCCGGCGGCGCGGATGCCCAGGTCTTGGAAGAGGGTTTGCATGTCGATGCGGATCTTCTCGTAGTCGCGGTCGACACTGGTCCAGGTGACCGGTTTGCGTCCCATCCGGGGGCTGCGGACCCCGGCGAGGATCGGCCCGATGACCTGCTCGCGCAGGGTCAGCAGGGCGGCGATGGTGCCCGCGGTCTGCGGTTCCAGGTGGTAGCGGCGGGTCCGGCCGGGTTTGGTGATCAGTTCCTTGCCGCGGAGTTTGCGCAGGTCGTAGGCGGCTTGCCGGATGGTGTAGCCGGTGTGCCCGGTCATGGCGTGGACCTTGGCGGTGAACGCGGCGACGGTGAAGCCGCCCGACGCGGCGGACAGGGCGAGGACCGCGGACAGCGCGGCCCGGATGCGGGGCTTGTTCAGGTCGACCCCGCCGACCCGGGTGGCGCCGATCTGGGCGGGGGCCGGGAGCCGGTCGAGCAGATCGTCGGCGATGAACGTGGTGTCGACGCAGTCCAGGGTGGTGGTGAACCGGTCGACCATGCCGGCGAGCTTGCCGATGATGCGGGGGAAATTGTCCAGCACCCGCCCGCAGCGCAGTGCTCGGGTGTTGTGCACGACTGCCTCGAAGCGCAGCGCGTGTTCGCCTTTGGTGTAGGCCTTCAACGTCAAGTTCCCGAAGTGGACCTTGAACAGGGTCAGGTCGTACCGAGGTGTCTCGATCACCGTGCGAGCTTGAGCGACAGGTCGGGGGTGCCGTTGCGGCCGGGGCGGTGCTTGGCGCCGAACAGGGTCCGCAGGATCGGCACGTCCAGCCGGGACCGGGTGCGGTCGACGACCCGGTCGAACACCTTGTCCATCTGGGCGCCGATGGTGAACAGCAGGTTGCGGCTGTACTCGGCCTGATAGACCGAGTAGCCGTAGGTGAACCCGGAGCGTGCCTGCTCGGCCAGATCCAGGCCGAAACACAGGCAGGCGGTGTAGATCCACCGATCACAGACCTGGGTCAGGCGCCCTATCGTCGCGGGCTGCGACAAGGTGTCTGCGATCTGAGCCAGGGCGGTGGGGTCGGCGAGGCGGGTGAAGCAGTTGCCCTCCTTGACGTATCGGATCCCGGCCGCCCGGGCGGTGGCGGCGACGTACTCGTGGCCGTTGAGGATGACCTGCGCCCCGAACGGCGGGTGCCCGGACATTTTGATCGTCATGTGTCCCCACTCCGGGTCCAGGATGTGGAAGGAGTAGTGGTTGACGAAGGCCCGTTTCTTGGCCAGGTTGCACAGCACCCCGCGACTCGAGCGGGTCACCTCCCAGACCGGGGCGATCGCGCGGGCGACCAGGATCAGGAACACCCCACGCTCCACAGTGTGCTCAGCGAGGTACTCCTCGGCGATCTGGTGCTTGCGTTCCCCGCGCTTGCAGTCGATCACCGGGATGCCGTGCGCGGCGGCCGAGGCCCGGACCCGGCGGGCGAACCGGCCGGCCATCCGGATCAGGTGCGCGTTGTCCAGCTGCTCGTCATCGCCGTGCAGGCGCCGCCACCAGGTCCGGAACCCGCCGGGCTGGTAGCACAGCGTGTGGTAGGCGTTGAGCACGATCCGGTCCACGCAGTCGTAGCTGCCGTAGAGCAGACCGCCGTACCGCGCGCTGAACCCGTCGACCATCCCGGCAGGTTCCCATCAGCTGCCCCGCCAGGGGCCACCGATTCCGAGCAACGTCTCGGAATCGGACTGGCTGGGCTTAAGCGGCGGAGCCGTCATGATCGAGTCAATTGTGGGGTCGGGGAGTCAACCTCCTGGCTGGTGTGATGCGGCGAGGTGGGCGTAGCGGGCGAGTTCGTCGAAGGCGGCGTGGTAGGCGCGGTCGGCGGCGCGCAGCCGGGATGGGGCCGGTGGGTCGGGGTCGGTGGTCTCGGCGAGTCCGGTGCGCA
>DATMCA010000012.1:0-3453 GCA_035559015.1 Umezawaea sp.
ACGGTGTGCACCACGAACAACGTCAGCAGCAGCAGTCCGACGCCGATCCCAGTGCCGGACAGCGCCACCACGAGCCGGGTGTTGTCCTTGTGCAGACCGGGACCCAGGTCCGTGTTCAGCGGGGCGATCTGCGGGACCACCGCGCCCTCGGCCTCGGCGGGCAGTTCCGCCGTGAGCGCGGCGATCGGGTTGATCATCCCGGCTCCGACCTTGTGGTCGCGGCCGGACGGGTTGCCGGGGTGCTGGGCGGTGGCCGTCAAGCGGTCCATCACCTGCCGCGCGGTCAGCTTCGGGAACTTCTGCCGGACCAGGGCCGCGACGCCCGCCACGTACGGCGAGGCGAACGAGGTGCCCTGGATCGTCGTCAGCGTCCCCTGCTCGTCGGCGTTCGCGTTGGTCAGGCCGGTGCCCTTGGGGTCGATCGTGGTGATGTCCTCGCCGGGGGCGGCGATGCTCACCCACGGGCCCCACACGCTGAACGTCGAGGGCTCGCCGAGCTTGTTGATCGACGCCACCGACAGCACGTCCTTGCTGTACCAGGGCGGGGACGCGATCACCTTCACGGTGTCCGGGTTCTGGTTGTCGTTCTGGTCCTTGCAGCCCGTGCCGTCCGAGCCGATGTTGCCCGCGGCCGTGACGATGACGGTGTCCCTCTCGTTCACCGCCCAGTCGATGGCGGCCTGGAGCTTCCGCTCGCCCGCGCTCGGGGCCTTGGGGGAGTCGCACGACGTGAGCGAGATGTTGATGACGTTCGCGCCCTGGTCGACGGCCCGCACGATGGCCTGCGCGAGCGTCGTCACCTTGCCGGCGGACTTCCGCACGTCGGCGCCCGTCTTGTCCTTGAACTCGTACCGGTCGCTGGTCTGCCGGATCGCCAGGATCTCCGCGTCCGGGGCGGCGCCGACGAACCCGGTGTCGGGGTCCCGGCTGGCCGCCGCGACACCGGCGACCTCGGTCCCGTGCCCGTCGCAGTCGGTCGTGCCCTTCTCCGCCGTGACGACGTAGTCGCCCGTCGCCTTGACGCGGCCGGCCAGCCGCGGGTGGCTCGCCTCGACCCCGGTGTCGATGATCGCGATCTTCACGCCCGCGCCGGTGGCGAACTCGTGCGCCTCCTCCAGCCGCAGCACCATCTGCGCGCGCGGCTTGGGGACGACCGAGCGGTTGCCGGTGTTCGACGCGATGCACGCCTTGTTCGTGCGCGTGTACTCCACGTCGGACTTGGGCTCGGTGGGCTGGTCGAGCACGCTCCGGTCGACCGGTGGCGGCACCGAGTTCGGTGCCGTCTGGGCGACGGCGACCGGCCCGGCCAGCGGCGCGGTGGCGAGCAGCAGTGCGACGGCCGTCGCGGCGGCGGCCTTCTTGACGGTGCGGGAAACACGCATGGTGGGAGGTGTCCTCGCGGTCAGGGCGCGATGAGTTGGCGCATCACGATGTAGAGGTCCATCACGGCGAGCGCGAGCGGCAGCACGGAGGCGATCAGGATCCCCTCCAGCACGTCCACCGTGCGGCGGAGCACGGGCGAGAACTTCTGGTTCGGGAAGATCACGCCGAGCACCAGCGCCACCGCCGCGACGACGACCAGCGCGCCGAACACGTACAGCAGCCGGGTGGAGGGGCTGGAGTCCATCATCCAGCCGAGCAGCACACCAGCGCCCGCGACCATGCCGCTGGCGAGCAGCGCCACGGCCTGCGCGCCGTTCGCGTAGGCCCGGCCGCGGAGCAGCAGCACGAGGGTCACGGCGCCCGCGAGCAGCGGGCCCCAGATCGTGCCGTCCGACGCGGCGATCACGGCGGAGATCGCGGTGACCGCGCCACTGCCGATGATCATGCCGGTCATGTACTCGTGCGCCGTGGCGGTGCGCCGCTCGATGACGGCGTACTCCGGGAAGCCGGTGTCCTCCTTGAGGTCCTCCGCGCTGCCCGGAACGATCGGCAGCGGCAGCTTCGCCAGCTGGATCGTGATCCTCGGCAGCACCGACAGCGCCGCCAGCGACACGGCGGCGGTCGCGGCCGCCACACCCGCCGACGGGTGCGCGATCAGCGACGCGAACAGGAACGCCACGGCCCCGAGACCGGCCGCGGTCGCGGCGGCCACGAACACCGTGATGCCCTGCCCGATCAGCAGGATCGCGGCCGACGCGAAGATCAGCACCAGCACGCTGGCCAGCAGCAGGTTCGGTCGCCCGACCGAGCCGGGCACGATGTAGAGGCCGGACACGAACGCCATCGGCAGCGCGCCCGCGGCGGCGATCAGCACACCGGTGTCGATCGCGCCGTAGGACCGGGAGACCACGGCACCCGCGGCGAGCGCCAGGACGGCCGTGACACCGGCGGTGATGGCGACCGGCAGGCTGCTGCCGCCCATCACGCTGCCCGACATCAGCAGCGCCACCGCCGAGGCGATCAGGGCCAGCGCGCCCGCGATGTGGCCGTAGCGGCGGGCGGTGTCCTTGGTCCACGGGCGGAAGCTGTCCGGGTTGGACTCCGCGATGGCGTCCACCACGTCGTCGAACAGCGGCGGCGGGGGGTTCTCGTTGCGCCTGCGCAGCTGGAGCAGGTCGCCGTCGACAACGCCGAGCGACGCCAGCGTGCGGCCGGGGTCGAGGGGGCTGTCGCCCAACCTCGCCAGGCACCAACCGCCGTGCCGCACACCGCCGTCCGGAGTCGCCTCCTTGGCCATGTCCAGCAGCATCGGCAGCAGGTCGGCCACCGCAACGTCGGCAGGCAGCGCGACGTCGATGCGCGTCCGCGGCGCAACCACGGTCACCCGGCTGAACACCGTCGTACCGGTTGCCACCAGTACCTCCTGAGTTTCTGTTTCGCTCGTTCCGCCGAACGGTCACACCGGCCCGGCGAGCGACCCTAGTATGGCCGTACCGGTCACGTGCGCACCGGCGGTTCGGGGGAACCCGTTCGACCGGGTTCCACACCGGCCCGCGTCGGCCTCCCGGACGTGTGCGCCATAGTGTCCGGAAGTGCAGGTGGCGCGCCCGTGAAATGGCGCGGGAACGCGCCGAGGGGTTGTTCGACATCGACTTGAAGAGGTGCCTGTTAGGTGAGCACGCTGCAGTTCAAGCGAACGCCACGCCTTGCTGCTCCACGGCCTCCCGGCGGGGAAGTGCACCTCGAACCACCGCCCGAGGTGCCGAGGATCATTCCCGGCAACATCATGATGAAGGCGCTGCCCGCCGTCATGATCGCTTCTTCGCTCGGGATGATGGCGCTGATGTTCAGCACCGGTTCCAGGGCGCCCGCCGCCATGATCATGCCGGGCATGATGATGATCTCGACCGTCGGCATGATGGCCGGAGGCATGGGCAGCGGCAAGGGCCAGAAGAAGGCCGAGATGAACGAGGACCGCAAGGACTACCTGCGGTACCTCGGCCAGATGCGGGACCGCGCCCGTGAAGCCGCCGACGAGCAGCGCGCGGAACGTGAATGGGTCCACCCCGA
>DATMCA010000013.1:0-2935 GCA_035559015.1 Umezawaea sp.
TCGACGTGCTCGACGGGCTCGGGCACTGGTGGATGCTCCAGGACCCGGCCCGAGCCGCGAAGGCGCTGACCGCGTTCTGGACCTGATCGGCGCGGTGACCACGAACCCCACCTCGTCCGATGTGGGGTCGGGTGCCGGTCAGCGCCCCCGTACAGCCGGTACGGGGGCGGAGCGAGGACCACCTGGACGGCGGAACTCCCGGCCGGGGTCGGTGATCAGCGCGCTAGTGTCCGCGCAGCTTCGGTGACACCAGGCCCGCGACCGCCGCGGCGAGCAGCAGCACACCCATCACCAGCGCGATGGCGGGCAGCACGGCGACCTCTCCGGCCGAGGCCATCTGCACGGCCGTGCTGATGACCACGGCGATGCCGACGAGCAGGAAGACCCAACAGGCGCGTGCCGTCGTCGGGACGACGTGCCACCTGGTTCCGCTGTTCACGAGGACCTCCAGAGGGGTGGTGATCATTGCCCCCGACGAGTTGCCCTTCCGCGCGGTTCACAAACCGGGCCGTCTCATTCGGTCGTCACCACGATCTTCCCGGTCGCCTCGCCGGCTTCCATCCGGGTGTGGGCCTGGACGATCTCGTCGAACGGGAACACCCGGTCCAGGGGGACGACGGCCGTGCCGTCGGCGACGGCGTCCAGGAAGTCCTGGAGCACGTCGGCGGGCAGGTCGCTCGCGTCGCCGGCGTACGCGCTGAGCCGGACGCCGCGCGGCAGGTAGCCGATGGGGTAGAAGTCCGGCACCGTCCACCGGTTCGACAGCATTCCGGCGAAGCACACGACCCCGCCCTCCCTGGTCGCGCGCAGCGTGTCCGGGAGCGTGGGGGTGCCGACGAGTTCCAGTGCGGCGTCGACGCCCTCGGGGAGGATCCGGCGGACCTGGTCGGCGACCGCGCCGTCGTCGACCAGGACGTGGTCGACGCCGAGGTCGGTGAGCGCCTTCGCCTTGGCGGGGTTGCGGGTCGTGGCGAACACGGTCATGTCGCGCCGCTTGGCCAGCACCGCCACGGCCATGCCGACCGACGCCGTGCCGCCCCGGACGAGGATGGACTGTCCTTTCCGGACACCGAGCCCGACGGTCATGGAGCCGTAGGCGGTTTGCAGCATCTCCGGCACGGCGCCCAGCGTGGACCACGGCAGGTCGCTGCGGAACGCGATGACCTGGGTGGCGGGCACGCGGGTGTACTCGGCGTAGCCGCCGTCGAACGTGCGGCCCATGCCGCCCATCATCGCGAACACCTGCGTGCCGACCGCGAATTCGCCGCCGGGGCAGCGTTCCACGACGCCGGTCGCCTCGATGCCGGGCACGCGGGGGAAGGTGACGCCCTCGGCCAGACCCAGTCGGGTGTGCAGTTCGGACCGGTTGAGGCCGAACGCCCTGACCCGGATGAGGACCTGGCCCGGTTCGGGCTCGGGAACCGGGAGTTCGCGGATGACCAGGGCCTCCGGCGGGCCGGGGGCGTCGAGCACGATCGCGCGCATGGTGCGGTTTCCGTTCATCGTGGGGAAGTGGACAGGCCCAGCGCGATGTCCACGATCATGTCCTCCTGGCCGCCGACCAGGCCGCGCCTGCCGACCTCGACCAGCAGGGCGCGGGTGTCGACGCCGTGGCGCTCGGCCGCGGCCTCGGCGTGGCGCAGGAACGAGCCGTAGACGCCCGCGTACCCGAGGGTGAGGGTTTCCCGGTCGACCCGCACCGGGCGGTCCTGCAAGGGCCGGACCAGGTCCTCGGCCGCGTCCTGCAACGCGAACAGGTCGCAGCCGTGCCGCCAGCCGTGCAGGTCCGCGACGGCGACGAACGCCTCGATCGGGCAGTTGCCCGCACCGGCGCCCTGACCGGCCAGCGACGCGTCGACGCGGCTCGCGCCCTCCTGCACGGCCACCACGGAGTTCGCGACCGACAGCGACAGGTTCTCGTGCGCGTGGATGCCGATCTCCGTGCCCGGATCGAGCACCTCGCGGTACGCGCGCACCCGGTCCCGCACGCCGTCCATCGTCAGACGACCGCCGGAATCCGTGACGTACACGCAGTTCGCGCCGTAGGACTCCATCAACCCCGCCTGGCGGGCGAGTTCCGGCGCCGAGGTCAGGTGGCTCATCATCAGGAAGCCTGACACGTCCATGCCGAGCTCGCGCGCGGTCGCGATGTGCTGGGCGGAGATGTCCGCCTCGGTGCAGTGCGTCGCCACGCGCACCGAGCGGACGCCGAGCCCGTACGCCTCGCGCAGGTGCCGCACGGTGCCGATCCCGGGCAGCAGCAACGTGGTCAGCCGGGCGCGGGTGACGTTCGCCGCGGCGGCCTCGATCCACTCCGGGTCGCCGTGGCTGCCCGGCCCGTAGGTCAGGCTGCTCCCGCCGAGCCCGTCGCCGTGCGCGACCTCGATGCCGTCCACCCCGGCGGCGTCCAGCGCGGCCGCGATCCGCCCGACGGTGTCCGGGTCGATGCGGTGCCGCACGGCGTGCATGCCGTCCCGCAACGTCACGTCCTGCACGAACAGGCGGGTCACGACGCGGCCATCCGCTCGGCGACCCGCAGCGCCGCCGACGTCATGATGTCCAGGTTGCCCGCGTAGGCGGGGAGGTGGTGGGCCGCGCCCTCGACCTCCAGGAACACCGACACCTGGTGCGTCGCCCGCGCCCCGCCGGTCAGCGTGCGCACCGGCTGCCCGTCGGGGACCGGCGTGATCTGGACCGGCTGCTTGAGCCGGTAGCCCGGCACGTACTCGGCGACCGCCTCGACCATGTCGACCACCGCCGCGCGGATCACGTCGTGCGCGCTCGGGTCGGGGGCGTCCACCAGGCACAGCACCGTGTCCCGCATCATCGGCGGCGGCTGGGCCGGGGTGAGGACGATGACCGCCTTGCCGCGCGCCGCACCGCCGACCGCCTCGATCGCCCGCGCGGTGGTCTCGGTGAACTCGTCGATGTTGGC
>DATMCA010000014.1:0-3005 GCA_035559015.1 Umezawaea sp.
GGCCAGCGGAGCTGCCTGTGGTCGGTGTCCGCCTGCTACGCCTCCGTGGTCGGCCTCGGCGAGTCCGACCACGTGCTCTGGCCCGCCCCGCTGTTCCACAGCCTCGCGCACATCCTCTGCGTCCTCGGGGTCACGGCGGTCGGCGCGACGGCGCACGTCCTCTCGGGATTCTCGGCCGACGCAACGGTGAAGTTGCTGCGCGACGAACCCGTCACGTTCTTCGTCGGCGTCCCGACCATGTACCACTACCTGGTCCGGGAGGTGAAGCGGTCCGGTGTGCTCGCACCCCACCTCCGCACCTGCCTGGTGGCGGGCTCACCGCTTCCCCCCGAGCTGCGCCGCGAGTTCGAGGACCTGTTCGGCGTCGCGCTCCTGGACGGGTACGGCAGCACCGAGACCTGCGGGCTGATCACCGTGACGCCTCCCGGCGCCGAGCGGGTCGAGGGCTCCTGCGGGCTGCCCGTCCCCGGTCTCGACGTCAAGGTCGTGAACCCGGACGACGGGTCCACCGCCGAGCCCGGTGCCGAGGGCGAGGTGTGGGTGCGCGGTCCCAACCTGATGATCGGCTACCACGAGCGGCCGGACGCGACGGAGGCGGCGCTGGTCGACGGGTGGTACCGCACGGGCGACCTGGCGCGCGCCGACGAGCACGGTCGTCTGACCATCTCCGGCCGGATCAAGGAACTGATCATCCGCAGCGGTGAGAACCTGTCGCCGCGCGAGATCGAGGAGGTCGTCAAGGAGGTGGACGGCGTCGCCGACGCGGCGGTCGCGGGCCTGCCCCACCCGGCGTACGGCGAGGTGCCGGTCGCCTTCGTGGTGCGCGAGGACGAGCCGACGGTCACCGGGACCGCGCTGACCCGCACCGTCCTGGCGCACTGCCGCGAACGGCTGTCACCGGGCAAGGTCCCGGCCGAGGTCCGGTTCGTGGAGGGCATCCCGCGCACGGCGTCGGGGAAGATCAAGCGCCAGGCGCTGCGGGACGCGGCCGAGCAGGTGCGGGTCGACGACGAGGAGATCAGTGCCACGGCCGCGGTCGGGTCGGGTTCGGCGGAGCTGATCGACGTCGTCTGCGCGGGTGTCGCCGCGCTGCGCGGCCCGGAGTTCGACGACGAGATCGACCCGGACAGCTCGTTCCGGGAACTCGGGCTCACCTCGTTGACCGCGGTCGAGCTGTGCCACCGGATCTCGGCGGCCGTCGGCGCACCGGTGTCCACCACGTCGGCGTTCGACCACCCGACCCCGGCCGCCCTCGCTCGCCACGTCCGGACCGTGCTGTCCAGCGCCGGTCCGTCCCCCGTCGACGAGCGGCGACGGTCGGTGGCCGCCGACGAGCCGATCGCGGTGGTGGGCATGGCCTGCCGCTTCCCCGGAGGGGTGTCCTCCCCCGAAGACCTGTGGCGCCTGCTGTCCGACGGCGGCGAGGTCATCGGCGAGTTCCCCACCGACCGCGGCTGGGACCTGGCGGCGCTGTTCGACCCCGATCCCGACAAACCGGGGACCAGTTACACCCGACGCGGCGGGTTCCTGCCGGACCCCGGCGGGTTCGACGCCGCCCTGTTCGGGATCTCGCCCCGCGAAGCGCTGATGATGGACCCCCAGCAACGGCTGCTGCTGGAAACCACCTGGGAGCTGTTCGAGCGAGCAGGCATCCCCACGGACACCCTGCGCGGCACCGACACCGGCGTCTTCGCCGGGGCGATGCACCAGGACTACGCCGTCGGTGCGGACGACCCCCAGGGCCAGCTCCTGACCGGTACGGCGGGAAGTGTGCTGTCGGGCCGCGTCTCCTACGTGTTCGGGCTCCAGGGACCAGCGGTCACCGTTGACACCGCTTGCTCCTCGTCGTTGGTCGCCACGCACCTGGCCTCCCAGGCCTTGCGCTCCGGTGAGTGCTCCCTCGCCGTGGCGGGTGGCGTCACGATCATGACCACCCCCAACACCTTCGTGCAGTTCTCCCGCCAACGCGGCCTGTCCGCCGACGGACGGTGCAAAGCCTTCTCCGACAACGCCGACGGCACCGGCTGGTCCGAAGGCAGCGCCCTGCTGTTGTTGGAACGGCAGTCCGACGCGATCAGGAACAACCACCGCATCTGGGGCCTGATCCGGGGTAGCGCCATCAACCAGGACGGCGCCTCCAACGGCCTCACCGCACCCAACGGACCGGCCCAGCAACGCGTCATCCAGGCTGCCTTGACCAACGCCGGACTGTCCACATCGGACATCGATGCCGTCGAGGCTCACGGCACCGGCACGACCCTCGGTGACCCCATCGAAGCCCAGGCACTCCAAGCGATCTACGGGCAGGACAGGGAAAACCCGCTCCAGCTGGGATCGATCAAGTCCAACATCGGCCACACGCAAGCGGCGGCCGGTATCGCGGGCACCATCAAGATGCTGCTGGCGATGCACCACGGCACCCTCCCGGCCACCCTGCACGCCGAGACCCCGACTCGGCACATCGACTGGGCCAACGCGAACCTGCGCCTGACCACCGAGACTCAACCCTGGCCGACCACCGGCCGCCCCCACCGTGCGGGCATCTCGTCGTTCGGTGTCAGCGGAACCAACGCCCACCTCATCATCGAACAGGCACCGCCCATCACGCCCGAGGTCACCGAACACGCCGAACGTCCCAATCCCTGGGTGCTGTCCGCTCACACCGCCGCCGCGCTCCAGGCCCAGGCCGTTCAACTGCTCCACCACGTAGAGCACAACCCCGACCTGACGACCGCGGACATCGCGCACACCCTCGTCCGCCACCGCACCAGCACGTTGGCCCACCGCGCCGTCGTCCTGGGCACCGACGCCCTCACCGCGCTGGCCCACGACACGCCTCACTCCCAGCTGATCACGGGCACCACCATCAGCGGGCACGGCTCCGTTTTCGTGTTCCCCGGCCAGGGTTCGCAGTGGATCGGCATGGCCACCCAGCTCCAGGCGGAATCGCCCGCCTTCGCGCGTGCCCTCGACGAGTGCGCCGCCGCCCTGGCCCCCCACACCGA
>DATMCA010000015.1:0-2390 GCA_035559015.1 Umezawaea sp.
AGCCGTCAGCGAGCCCGAACATCTCTCGGGCGATGTCCTTCGGCGACCGATCGGCCTGTCCAGCCTCACGCTGCTTGATGAACCAGGCGTTCTCCGCGAAGCGGCACGCGTCGAGGAAGAGCGGCAGGCCGTAGCGGTCACACACCGCGCGCACGGCGCGCAGGTTGGCCATGGACACCGGCTGGCCGCCCATCGAGTTGTTGGTGATCGTCATGAACACCACCGGGATGTTCTCGACGCCGCGCTCCTTGATCAGCCGCTCCAACGCGGCCACGTCCATGTCGCCCTTGAACGGCGCCATCTCGCGTGGATCGCGCACCGGCGAGACGTCGATTGCCTCGGCCTTGGTGAACTCGACGTTGGCGCGGGTGGTGTCGAAGTGGGCGTTGTTGGGCACGACCTTGCCAGGCCCGCCGAGGACGGTGAACAGGATCTTTTCGGCCGCGCGGCCCTGGTGGGTGGGAATGACGTGCTTGAACGGAAAGAGCTTCTGGACCGCCTCGAGAAACACGTACCACGACGGTGAGCCGGCGTAGCTCTCGTCGCCGCGCTGGACGGCCGCCCACTGGTCGCGGCTCATGGCGCCCGTGCCCGAGTCGGTCAGCAGGTCAATGATCACGTCGGCCGCGTGCAGGTTGAACAGGTTGTAGCCGGCCTTTTCGAGCGCGGCCTGGCGCTCCTGTTCGGTCGTCAGCCGGATGGGCTCAACTGAATGAATCCGGAACGGCTCGATGATGGTTTGCCAGCGGTCCACGGGCGGACTGTATCGCGACTTCACCGCCCCAGCGGCGCGGCCCTACTTGTTGATCTTGGACCTGACGAAGTCCAGCAGAGCCAGCGCTGTCGCCTTGCGCTGGTCGTAGTCGTAGTGCTCCTGCATGTCGCGATCGCCGATCACGACTTCGGTCGTCCCCAGGCGCACGTAGAGCGCCGACTCGTCGAAATTCTTGCCGCCGTCCCACCAGGCCTCGTCGCCGACGCCTGACAAGTCCTCGGTACGGCGCGGTACATCGAGGTTGGAGTTTTCCTCTTTGCGAAAGGCGATGTCGCCGTGGATGTCTTCGGCGGTCATCTCCTGGATGACTATGCCCACGGATGTCACGAGGTGGTCCGGCGGCGCCTCGTAGTACCAGGTGCAGCTGACGCCCATTGGATCGTTCTCCGAGAAGGTGAACGGGATCGGGTAGCCGGTGATCCTGGTCACGTTCGGTTCGCCGATCAGGTCGCACACGTAGTTCTCGGGCAGGGTCGCGTAGGGAGTTGCCGGCACGAACTCGGTCGGCGTTGGGCGGGCCGTTTCGATCGCAGTGGATGCTTGGCTGCAACCGGCCAGAAAGGGCAAGGCGAAGGCCGCCGCGATCGCCCTGCGACGAAGTCCCAGACCTACCATCCGAACGCCCCTCCTGAACTGGACCGGCCGCCAGAAGTTGCCCCGTCGTTAAGTTGCCCCTTCGCTATTGAACTACGCGCCGTCCAGCACCCGTTTCACGACGGCGACAAGGTTGAGCTACGGAAGGCGGCTCATCACGAGCTTGACCAACTCGAGCGCCACGCCTTTGCGCAGATCGTTGTCGAGCGGTGGGTTCTGCGAGGGTGTCATCAGGGCACTGATGGTGTACGTGCCTACGCGGACGTAGAGCGTGCACTCGCCAAACTCCTCTGTCTGGCACACCCACCAGGCCTCATCGCCGAGTCCAACGAGCGATTCCGTCGGCCAACTGTCGGCCTTGTAGTTATTGACTGTCTGCATGATCCCGTCGTGGGCGACGGTTTCTGACTCGCTGGAGTCGGCGCCGAGGGTTATCGACGCAGTCGCGTGGTCCTGATCGTTGAAGTAGTAGGCGCAGGCGGTGTCCGTCGGCCCCTCCGACTTCAAGAACGGGATGGGGTAGTTGGCCTTGGCGATGACCTCTCCCTCCGACACGATGGAGCACATGTCGAAGGCGTGCAGCGTGGAGGCCGGCGACGCTGCTGGAGAGGCGGTGGGGTCGCCTATCGCGGTCAGCGTCGCATCGACCTGCACCCCTCCACATGCCGCCAGCAGCGCGACCGCCGTAACGACCAACCCTCCAAGCGCGGGTGCCCTCATCGGACTGTGTCCTCCTTCGGCTATGCCCTGTCTATCGCCTGCGTGACGTCGGCCACAAGGTCGGCCTCGTTCTCGATGCCCACCGACAATCGAACAAGGGCGGGCGAAACCTCGAGCGCGGAATTGGCGACGGAGCCGTGGGTCATGACCGCCGGCAGCTCGCACAGTGATTCGACGCCGCCGAGGGACTCGGCCAGCGCGAAGATGCGCGTGCCTTCCACAAAGCGTCGGGCGCGTTCCTCGCTCGAGCGCCCGCCACGTGCCGCCGGCACGAAACTGAGCATGCCGCCGCTGTAGCGCA
>DATMCA010000016.1:0-2008 GCA_035559015.1 Umezawaea sp.
GACCCCGACGACCTATCCTTCATGCGAAGCTACCGCGCAATCCGCCGCCAAGTTCCCAACCAGGCGGGCTTTTCCCCCTGACCGACTCGCCGACGCGCTCGCCGAAACCATCGACGAGATCTCCGAAAAATGCCTCGGCCCACGACGGCACCGGACATGTCCCCGGGTCATCAAGAGATACCGGGCACACAGCCACCGCATCAAACGAGCAACTGACCACATCGAACTCCACACCGACCCGCCGAAGATCCACATCTTCGCAGTCCGGGCCTAACTTAACGGCATTGACCCCTGTGGGGTTTCCTCGCACCCTGCTCTCCAGTGGTCAGTTCCGTGGGTGCTTGGTGGGCCGTCCTCCGTGGATGTCTT
Source organism: Umezawaea sp. (assembly GCA_035559015.1). Classification (GTDB taxonomy): domain Bacteria; phylum Actinomycetota; class Actinomycetes; order Mycobacteriales; family Pseudonocardiaceae; genus Umezawaea. Next base: position 370 of record DATMCA010000016.1, read on the forward strand.
CGTGCCAGGGGCGGCAGGCGACCACTGTCTTTCGTGGTCGTTTGGCCATCAGATGCATCCACGCGGGTTTCTCCCGGCGGCCGGGCTTGTTGAGGTCGGCGAGTTTGCGGATGTGGTGAACCTCCAGTTCCCGCGCGCCTCGCAGATCTCACAGCGTTCGGCGAGGAGCCGATGGATCAGCTCGTTGCGCTTCGCACTGGCCATGCCCGGCCGCTGGTCGAGCAGAACGGCTGTGCGCTGCCGTCGGAGCGGGATCCCGCCGAAACGGGCGACCAGTGAACCTTTCTCGGTAACGTCTCGTGGCGGTCTGTGATTGCCCGTCAGGCGGTCTGTGATTGCCCGTCAGGTGGTGCGGCCGTGTTCGAGCTGGAGCAGGACGAGAGCGGCGCGGGCGATGCGGGTGATGGCGGCGGGGTCGAGGCTGACTCTGCGCAGGGCCTTGAAGGTGACCTTGAGCAGGGCGTTGGCACGTTCGGCGACACCGTGTATGCCCCGGATGACCTTGTTGAACGCCTGGGTCACATGGCTGAACCCGCGGCTTGGCCGCCTGCGAAGAAGTCGAGGTAGGCCTGGGCCAGGGCGGCCGGGTTCTCCAGCGCGATGTTGTGACCGGACGCGGGGATGACGGCGCCGCGGACGTCGCGGGCCACTTGCGCGAGCTGTTTGGATACTTCGTCCCCGAGATAGGCCTGCGCGCCGACGGCCAGGACCGGGCAGCTGATCGGGTCGGCGTAATGCGGGCGGTTCTGTTCGGCGTCGGTCTGGCGGGCGCGGTACATCTCCAAGATGGCCCTTGTGCCGCCCGGCTGCTCGGCCGAGTGCACCATTTCGTCGATGTCCTCCTCGGCCAGCGCGCTGGGGTCCCACATCTGGCGTCTGGCGTAGTATGTCCAGAACGGCCGTTCCCGCCCGGCCAGCAGCAGCTCGGGCAGGTTCGGCAGGCTGAAGAAGCTGAAGTGCCAGCCGGTGCGGCCGTCGTCGGCGGCGAGCGAGGGGTCGTGTTCGCCGCCTGGCAATCCTGGGCCGGCTGGCAATCCTGGTAGGAGCGTTTCCTGGAACACCAGTTGCTGCACCCGGGGCCGGTGGAAGGCGGCGACGGCGTAGGCGATGGCCGCGCCCCAGTCCTCGCCGGCGACGCGGAACTGGTCGAAGCCCAGGTGGGTGGCCAGTTCGGCGACGTCACCGGCCATCGTGGCGGTGTCGTAGCCGGTCAGGGGGCGCTGGGAGCCGCCGAAGCCTCGGTTGTCGACCGCGATGACGGTGTAGTGCGGGGTCAGCAGCGGCACGACGTGGCGCCAGTACGACATGGTCTTCGGCACGCCGTGCAGCAAGAACACCGGCTCGCCGGCGCCGCCGATCGCGTAGTGGATCTCCACGCCGTTGACCTTGGGCTTGCCGTGTGTGAGCCGGACTCCGGCGTGGTCAGTGAGGTTCATCTCGGCGAACTCCCTCTTCTCTTCGGCCGTGTAGGCGCCGACCGGGTGGTGGATCTTCCGGAGCGGTATTTCTGCATCCTCATCTTGTCCGTATTGACTCGGTTCAACTGGTGATGTCCTGGAGGGCGCGCGAGCGCGCCGGGCAGTGAACCTTCTCGGTAACGTCTCGCGGCGGTCTGTGATTGCCCGTCAGGTGGTGCGGG
>DATMCA010000017.1:0-12420 GCA_035559015.1 Umezawaea sp.
TCGCACAGGTAGCGCAGGTTCAGACCGGGGGTCGCCTGGGCGTTGCGCACCAGGTTCGGGCCCCAATAACCCGCGCCGATCACGGCGATGCCGATCGGCGTCACGTCGTCCCTTTCCATCAGTAAGCTCCTTGGCCGCCGAAGACGGCCCGGAAGGTCTTCCACAAGATGAGCGCGTCGAGGGCGAGCGACCAGTCCTCGACATAGCGCAGGTCGAGTCGGACCGACTCTTCCCACGAGAGGTCACTTCGGCCGCTGACCTGCCACAACCCGGTCAGTCCGGGCTTCACCAACAGGCGGCGGCGCACTTCGGGGGCGTACTTCGCGCTCTCCTCCGGCAGCGGCGGCCGGGGGCCGACCAGCGACATGGTTCCGGTGAGCACGTTGAGCAGCTGCGGCAGCTCGTCGATGGAGTAGCGGCGCAGCAGCCTGCCGACCTTGGTCACGCGCGGGTCCTTGCGCATCTTGAAGAGCACGCCGGAACCCTCGTTGACGGCCGTCAGCTTGGTGCGCAGCGCGTCGGCGTTCGTGACCATGGTGCGGAACTTGATGATCGTGAACTCGGCGCCGTCCTTGCCGACGCGGCGCTGCCGGTAGAACACCGGGCCCCTGCTGTCGATCATGACGGCGGCGGACACGAGAAGGAGGAGGGGGGTGAACGCCAGCACCAGGGCCGTGGCGCCGATCCGGTCGACGCAGCCCTTGATCGCCCGGCGGAACCCGGTGAACGCGGGCTCGCTGACCCGCAGCAGCGGCATGCCGAGCACGCCGGTCACGTGCAGCCGCGGTCCGGCGAAGTCCATCAGCGCGGGGGCGACGACCATCTCGGTGCCGGTGCCCTCCAGGTCCCACGCGAGCTGCTGGAGCCTGCGCGGCGTCCAGTAGGCGTCCGGGGTGACGGCCACGATGCGGTAGCCCCCGCGGCGGACCTGGTCGGCGAGGTCGCGGAAGCGGCCGACGACCGGCACGCCCTCCAGGTCGATGCCGAGCGCGGCCCGGCCGTCCAGGGTGCAGATGGCGTCGACGCGCCAGCCGAGGTGCGGGGCCTTGCGGGTGCGGGTGATCAGGTCCCCGACCGTGGCCACGTTCCCCGCGGCGAGCACCGGCAGCAGGCAGCGTCCTTCGGAGCGCGCGCGGTGCAGAGGCCTGCGGAGCAGGTAGCGGAGGGGGAAGACGACGAGGGCGATGGCCGGTCCGACCACGAACACCCAGAGGCGGGCGCCGGGGATGTCCACCGCGAGGGCACCGAATCCGAGCACGACGACGGAGGCGAACAGGCCTCGTCCGAGGCGGCGGAACTCCTCCGCGCCCTGACCGAGGACGTTCGCGTTCCACACCCTGCTCAGGTAGAGCGAGCCGAGGACCACGCCCACCGTCAGCACTTCCAGCGCGACGATCGACATGGGCACGAACGCGCTGTGCCTGGCCGCCATCAGGCCGCCGAAGGACATGATGACCAGGACCGTGGCCAGGACGTCACCGAGGACGACCCCCCTGCGGTACCGCGACTCCCAGGCGGCGACCGGCGGGTGCGTCTGCCTCGACGACTCCATCGGGTTGGTAGGAGTGATCCCAACGACGGGTCTCCGTCGTGTGGGCTGGACCTGCTCGCTCATCGTGGTTCTCCCCCGGTTCAGCCGGTTCGGACGTGCACGTTCGCAGGGCATCCCCGAGGACCCGCGTGGTACGGCAATTGGTTGACCGACACTTCGCACATCGCCAGGGCACCTTTTCCCTTGATGAACCGGCGCTTGCAAACCATCATTCGCTCGGCCGCCCGTGGGCGTTACACACAGAGTTAGGTCACACCGAAGAAATGTTCGGAAGTGACCCGGCCGGTCCGCCGAGTGACGACGGGTGACGATCCATTACCAGTTGAACGCACGTTAGACCAAACCGACGCCGGCGCCTAGTCGCCCTGCCTGAAATGTGTCCAAATGAGCCGGGTCGCACGACATATCGTTCCCACTCGACGGCCCGTTACAGCCACCGTGAGTAGAGTTCACCCTGCTGGCGTACGGAGGCCGTTAATGGGCCGAAAGACCCTTGTCCTAACTGGACACCTCCTCCGCGTGGTCACCCATTCACGCAGCGGAGGCAGCTATTCAGAGCAGCGAGCCATAGCGTTCTCGTAACCTTCGAAGAAAGGTCACCGCCCGGTTGGCGCAACGCGCGGTACGCGGATGATCACCGGAAAGGCGGTGGATGTGGCGTACGTCATCCTTCGTTCCGGGTTCGTTCCGCGTTGTGCGCGGTGAATCCGAGAGGTATGCGCGTGGCGTTTCGCGGGGTTTCGGGGTGGTGCGCGGGGGTCGGGGTGCGGTCTTGATCGGGTTGGGCGCGGGGGTGGTCCGGATGGGGGCGAAGTCGAGTGGGGCTCGTATTGGTTCGGCGTATTCGTGGGGCGCCTTGATTGGGAACGGTGTTGCGGGTGTGGGTGGGAAGTGGACGCAGGGGTGATCGGCCGATCCGCCCCCATGGATCCTCCCCCTGGCGCAATGTGAGCTTTGCTCGTTTTGAGGGTAGCGGTGGGATAGGTGGATGGGGATCCACCGGGAGTAGGAATGTTGATCACCGCTGGGGTGGAATTGGTTGTGGGTGGTCTAGACGAGTGGCGGAGTTGGGATGCGGGGAGTGGGGATGTAGGGGTGGGATGTATTTGATCTTTGGGGGCGGCGATGGGGGCAGTGTTGGGCGGTGTTGGGGCGGGACTGGTTGGGGTGGTTCGTGGGGAGGGGTCGTCGCCCCGCTCGCCGAGTGTCGTCATGGTCGGACGCACCGCGTCAAGGCGGGAAAGATGCCTTGACACGGCACGGCCGACCATGAAAGCGGCTTCGGATCGGGGCGGTGGCCCCGGTCTGGGCGACGCCCGAGTTGGGTGCGTCCGCTTGAAGGCGGTGGGGCAGCCTGCTGGGGCCGCTTGGGCATCTTGGTAGGGCAGTGCCGTGAGCGTGCCCTAGGTGCGCTGGGGGCTTGGGTCGTGATGGGTTGGTCCGCAGGCCGCTTGGTTGGAGCGGTTGACCTGGGCGTGCTTCAAGGCCGGCGGGGTTTGTTGCTCTACGCCGTCGGTCGTGGTCTGGCAGTGGTGGTACTGCTCCGAGCGGTGGTTACACGGCCGCGTGCAGGCGGGCTCGTTCGTCGCCGACTGCTACCACGTCGCCGTTGTGGAGTTGGGCGCCTCGGCGGGTTTCCAAGCGGCCGTTGACGGTGACCTCGTCGGCGTCGATCAGTTCCTTGGCGTGCGAGCCGTCCTCGGCCAGGCCGGCCAGCTTGAGGAACTGGCCCAGCCTGATCATGTCGTCGGCGATCTGCACGTCTCGGATGGGCGGCTTGGTCATCCGCCCATGGTACGACTTGACCATGAACAAGTGGGTGTCCGTGGTGATCGGTGTGGTGCTCGTCCTGCTCGGCTCGGTGTGGACGTTGCAGGGGTTGAACGTGATCAAGGGCAGCTTCATGACCGGCCAGCAGTTGTGGACGGCCATCGGGCTGCTCGCCGTCATCGGTGGGCTGACGTTGTTGGTGAGCGGGTTGCGGAAGAAGTCTTCCAGGTAACGAGGAAAACACTAGGTCGAAACCTGTTCGCAACGAGCCGTTCCGGGTTCGGTCTACCGTGACGTGACGGACGATGCACTCTGGGTGGCGACGTGGTGGTCATGGTTGACGGCGCGGAGTTGGGTTCGAGCGGTGGTGGGCGCAGGCGTCGCCGGTCGTTGCGCGGTGAAGTGGGGCTGACCGGGGCGCGCTTCGGGTCCGCCGCGGTGCGCCGTGAGCTCGAAGAGGACGACGAGGTCGGGTACGTGCCCGCGCACCTGGAGCCCCCCGCGCCGCCGAAACCCCGGAAGCCCCGGCGGTCGTTGCGCGGCGAGGTGGGGCAGACCGGGGCGCGCTTCGGGTCCGCCGCGGTGCGGCGGGCCATCGAAGAGGACGGGGCCGAGCCCGCGCACGAGGTCGTCGAGGTGACGGCGCCGATGGCCGCGCCGGTCCAGTACGTGGAGCCGATCCCGGATCCGTACTACGACGAGCCGTATTACGAGGAGACGGGCAAGTCGCTCGTCCGGCCGTACGCGTGGACCGGCGGGCGGACGACGGCGAACGTCGACCTGCGGCTGGAGACGCTGATCTCGGTCGACGAGGCCCGTGCGCACGCGGCCGGGTCGGCCACGAGTCCCGAGCAGCGGTCGATCCTGGAGATGTGCGCGAACCCCCGGTCGGTCGCCGAGGTGTCGGCCGTCCTGTCGATCCCACTGGGTGTGGCGCGGGTGCTGCTGAGCGACCTGATCGAGATGGGTGTCGTGTCGGTGCACGAGACCAACGGCGGCTCCGAGGGCGGCCGGGCCGACCTGGCGCTGCTGGAGAGGGTTCTGAACGGCCTCCGCCGTCTGTGACGGCCTATGATTCGCCTCCGGAAGAGGTAATGCCCAGCTACCGGCGGTGATCATCGTGAGCGACGGCGCCCGCTGGAGCGCGGGGGCGGTGGCGCGCACGCTCGGCATCTCGCCCACGACGCTGCGGACCTGGGACCGGCGCTACGGATTGGGTCCGCGCACCCGTGAAGAGGGCAAGCACCGGCGCTATGACGACGTTGACGTGGCGACCCTGCGGCGGATGCTGGAGCTGACCGGCCAGGGCGTGTCGCCCGCCGCCGCGGCGACCATGGCGCGCGGCGGGGCGGGTCCCGTGCCCGACGTGCACGACTTCATCCGCGCCGCGACGCAGCTCGACGCCCCGAGGCTGGGCAGGCTCACGACCGAACTCGTCAGCGCGCTGGGCGTCGTGGACGCGTGGGAGTCCGTGCTGATCCCGTTCCTCGTCGAACTCGGCGAACGCGCCGTCGAGGAGGGCGGCGGCATCGGAGTCGAGCACGTCGCCAGCAACGCGCTCCTCACCGTGCTGCGCCGCGTCGGCGATCCCCTGGAGGGCGGCAGGCTGCCCGCCCTGCTGGCGGCGGCGCCGGAGGAGCAGCACACCCTCCCGCTGGAGGCGCTGGCCGCCGCGTTGGCCGAACGCGGCTGCGCGTCGCGGAACCTGGGCGCCCGCGTTCCACCGCCCGCGCTGGTGTCCGCGCTCGACGTCCTGGCACCGCGGTGCGTGGTGCTGTGGGCGCACGACACCGGCTACGCCCGCCTCGCGCCGCTGGCGACGATCGCCTCCACGAGCACGACCGTGCTGCTCGGAGGCCCCGGCTGGGACCGGATCGTGCTGCCCAGCGGTGTGCGCCGGGTTGAAACCCTGAGGGAGTGTGTCGAAGAAGTCCTCACCCGTTCCGGTCGGTCAGCTTGAAACGATTTTGAATCGAATTTACTGTGGTGACCACCAGCCGATCGAGGATGTGGTCACATGCCCGAGTTGTCCCGACTGCCAACGCCGGTCACCGAGTCCTGGGACTGGCAGTTGCGGGGGCTCTGCCGCGGCGTCGACAGCGCCTTCTTCTTCCACACGCCGAACGAGCGCGGCTCCGCCCGTGAACGGCGCGAGGCCAAGGCCAAGGAGATCTGCGAACGCTGCCCCGTGCGGCGCGAGTGCCGGGACCACGCGCTCACCGTGGAGGAGACCTACGGCGTGTGGGGAGGTCTCGGGGAGAGCGAGCTGCGCAGGCTGATCTCGCTGAACCACAAGCGCGCCTAACCGGAACCTCGTGGCGGGGGCGGCTCGACACCACTCCGCCGGGACCGCGGACCACACGGTGGTACGGCCCGTCCGACGCTCCGAGCAGTGCGACGCCGGAGCCGGGGACGACACCGAGGTGCGGCACCGGAACCGCGGGCGACATCGAGGTGAGGCCCCAGTACGGCGCGGGGGACCTCGGTGGCACTGCGGTGGGGCGCCGGGATCGTTTACGACACGACCAAGCGGCCGTCCGGTGCTCGCGCTGGTGCGGCAGTGTCATCCGGTGGCGTCTTCGTCGGGTCGGACGGTGGTCGTCGACCTCGCCGTGTGCCCTACCGGTCGAGGGCTGAGCGGAGTTCCGCGAACGCGTCCCCGAGTGCGGGGAGCTGGTAGTGCGCGTTGAGCCCGCTCGGGTTCGGCAGGACCCACAGCCCGCTGTCGGCGATCAGGTCGGTCTGCGCGCCGATCGCCGCCTTCTTGCGACCGAACGCCGTGCGGTACGCGGTGACGCCGACGACCGCGATCATCCTCGGCCGGAACACCTCGGCGACCCCGGTCAGCCGAACCGCGCCCGCCCGCAGCTCGGCGTCGGTCAGCTCGTCCGCACGGGCCGTGGCGCGCGGGACCAGGTTGGTGATGCCGAGACCGTGGAGCGGGAGCTGCTCCTGGTCCGCCGGGGCGAACAGCGTCGGCGTGAAGCCGCCGAGGTGCAGCGCGGGCCAGAAGCGGTTGCCGGGCCTGCCGAAGTGGTGACCGGTGGCCGCCGAGTACAGGCCGGGGTTGATGCCGCAGAACACGACGTCCAAGCCGGGGGCGAGTACGTCCGGGAGCAGCTTTCCCCGTGCGGCGACCAGGTCGTGGCGCATGCGTCCATCATCCACCACCCCTAGTCCGGTGGGGACGGTCAGGGGTTGTCGGGACCGGGTGACCGGGCCAGCCTGGATTCCCACGACGAACTAGGAGTGTTAGCCATGAGCTGGTTCCCCCGAGTGCTCGGGGCGGCGACGGCCGCCTACAGCGCGGCCGTCGTCGCCAGGCCCGAGGTGTTGACGACGCCGACGGGACTCGGTGACACGCTCGCCACCCACGCGTTGAGCCGGGCCGTCGGCGCGCGCGACCTCGTCTCCGGAGTGGCCGTCGCACTGGCGCCCGCGGGAACCCCGCTCCGGCTCGCGCTGCTGGCGCGCGTCGCGATGGACCTCGGCGACGCCGCGCTCGGCCTGGCCGCACCGGACAGGGCGACGCGCAACAAGGTCGTCGCGATCGCGCTCGGCTGGGCCGCGGTCAACGCGCTGGCGCTGCTCGCCACGCGGGAGAAGCCCTCGGACGAGAGCCACTGGGAGTGGAACCCGCAGTGGTCGGACCCGAGCTACTGGGCCGATCCGGCGAGCTGGGAGCGCGAGCGCGGCGACCAGGCGGTGTAGCCCTCGCGCTCGGCCTCCTCGGCCGAGCGGAACCGCACGTCGCCCTTCATCCGCCGGTAGTACGGCGAGGTCTCGGTGTGGAAGATCCGCGACTTCGAGTTGCCCTTGACGGGGAGGTCCACTTCGGACTCCTCACCGTCCTCTTCGGACTCGAACACGTCGGCGCGCGGCTCGGGGACCACGACGACCGACTGCGAGGGCAGCGCGACCAACGGCCGCCGGGCGGCGTCCAGGTCGGCGCGCAGCCTGCGGTTGACCGCGCGCATGGGCAGCCAGGCGAGCAGCGACCCCGCGAGGAAAGCCCCCGCGCACAGCACGAAAATCTGGGTGAACAACCAGAGCACAGCGAACTCCTAGCGAACGAGGATGTCTACCTGACGGGACGTGTCGGTGAGCTCGGGCGCGTTGTCGACGCTGACGGCCGTCTCCACCATGGCGGCCGGGACACCCTGCCCCAGCACCACGTCGCGGACCATGCGCGCACGGGTCTCGGCGAGGTCGAGGGCGTTCGGCGCCTCCGCCGACGCGTGGCCGCGCACCGTCACCGTCGCGCGCGGTGCGACGAGCAGCATCCGCGCCACGCGTTGGATCAGCACGGGCCCGTGCCCCTGCCAGTCGGTCGTCCCCGGCTGGAACCGGATGCTGCCGTTGCCGCCGACGAGCCGGTCGATCGAGTCGCCGAGCGCGGGCAGGTCGAGTTCGCGGTCGTGGTTGGACGACCCCACCACGATCGCGGGGTCCACCCGCAACTCCCCCGCCGACTCGGCGAGCAGCCGTTGGAACGCCAGGGCCTTCGCCTGGTCCACGACGGTCGCGCGGGCGGTCAGCACACCGCCCCGCACGACACCGCTGAAGTCGTGCACGCCGTTCTGCACCACCACCGCGACGATCGACGTGGCCTCGGCGACCGTGATCGGCGACCGCGTTCCCGCCTTGGGCGCCATCACGTCGGTGACCCGGTAGCCGGTGGCGCGAGCGCGCACGGCGTCCACCAGCGCCGCCTGTTCGCCGGCGTCGGACGGCGTGCCCGCGAGCACGACCTCGTCGGCGCGCACGAAGAACGAGAACTCGCCCGGCTCGGCGTCGTGGAGCGTCACCGCCGTGACGCCGGGGACGGCGGCGACCAGGTTCTTGACCTGAGCCGCGTCGCGGGGGACGACACCGGTGACCGTCACGCCCCGGCCGTCGACCGTGACGCCGTTCTCGGCGTGGCCGGATTCGTCGATGGCGTGCGCGACCCTGTCGGCCAGGTCCCGCTCGATGCGGTCGCCCTGGATCACCACGCCGGTCGCCGCCAGCAGAGCGGGCACGAGGACGGCGCCGAGCAGCCAGAGCCGTCGCGGTCGGGGATTCAACACCGGGCGTTAGTACCCGATGGCGGTGTCCGATTGCGAACCGCGAGTGCCGAAAACGCTGGATACAGCCGGGAATTCACTCGTCGAGGTGACAGGAATCAGCCAGGCAGATGATCAACATCCGGTGGCGCCGCGCGGCGGTTCGTGCGAGGTCCGTCCTGTTCGGCGGTCGTCCGGGCCCGCAGGTGGGCTCGTTCGCCCTGCCTGCCGAAGAGGCTGAGGACCTCCACCGGCGTGCGGTCCGCGCTGCCGAACCAGTGCGGGACGCGGGTGTCGAACTCCGCGGCCTCGCCGGGGGCCAGCACCAGGTCCTGGTCGCCGAGGACCAGGCGCAGGCGACCGCTGAGGACGTAGATCCACTCGTAGCCCTCATGGGTCTTCTGCTCCGGCGCCGCGGACCCGTGCGACGGGATGAGCAGCTTGTAGGCCTGCACGCCGCCCGCCCGGCGGCTCAGCGGGACCATCGTCATGCGCCCCCGCTTGACCGGGCGCAGGTGGATCCGCGGATCGCCGGTCGGCGGGGCGCCCACCAGCTCGTCCATCTGCACCCCGTAGGCCTTCGCCAGCGGGAGCAGCAGTTCCAGGGTCGGCTTGCGCTGCCCGGACTCCAGGCGGGACAGCGTGGACACGGAGATGCCGGTCGCCTCGGACAGGTCGGTCAGGGTGGTCTCGCGCTGCTTGCGCAGGGAACGCAGCCGCGGGCCGACCGCGTTCAGCACGGCGTCCAGCTCGTCGTCCATGGCTCGATCTTGCCATAGTGGCAAGTAACTTTGCGATATCCCGCCGGGCCGGGGACAGTCGGGTCCATGAGCGAGAACGTGGTCGACGTGGTGGTGATCGGTGGTGGCGCGGCGGGTCTGAGCGCCGCCGTGGTGTTGGGGCGCGCACGGCGCGAGGTGGTCGTGGTGGACGCGGGTTCGCCGCGCAACGCGCCCGCCGAGGGCGTGCACGGGTTCCTGACGCGGGACGGGATCAGTCCCGGTGAGCTGGTGGCGATCGGGCGGGCCGAGGCGGAGAAGTACGGCGCGCGGGTCGTGGACGGCGTGGTCACGGGCGTGGCGAACGGCGACGGCGGGTTCGTCGTCGACCTGGCCGACGGCGGAGTGCTGCGGTCGCGGCGGCTGCTGGTCGCGACCGGCCTGGTGGACGAACTGCCCGACGTGGCCGGGCTGGCCGAGCGGTGGGGCCGTGACGTCATCCACTGCCCGTACTGCCACGGCTGGGAGGTGCGGGACGAGCCGATCGGCATCCTCGCGACCGGGCCGATGGCGACGCACAGCGCCCTGATGTTCCGGCAGCTGAGCGACGACGTCGTGGTGTTCCGGCACACCGCGCCCGCCCTGTCCGACGAGCAGGCGGAGCAGTTGGCCGCCCGCGGGATCACCGTGGTGGAGGGCGAGGTCGTGGCCGTCGAGGTCGAGGACGACCGGCTCACCGGCGTGCGGCTGGCGTCCGGCGAGGTCATGGCGCGCACGGCGCTCGCCGTCACGCCGCACGTGGCCGCCCGCGCGGACGTGCTGGCGGCGCTGGGGCTGAAGACGACCGACTGGGAGATGGCCGGGCACGTCCTGGGCAACCACGTCGCGGCGGACGCCGGTGGGGCGACGGAGGTCCCCGGCGTCTGGGTCGCGGGCAACGTGACCGACCTGCGCGCGCAGGTGGTCGCCGCCGCCGCGGCGGGCGTGATGGCCGCCGCGGGGGTGAACGCCGACCTGATCGCGGAGGAGACGGCTGCCGCCGTGGCCGAACTGCGGGCCGGTGAGCGGTGAGCGAGGAGTTCTGGGACGCCCACTACCGCGCCCGCGACGGGGTGTGGCTGGGGCGCGCCAACGCGGTGCTGGTCGACGTGGTCGGGTCGCTGCCGCCGGGGACCGCGCTGGACCTCGGCTGCGCCGAGGGCGGCGACGCGGTCTGGCTGGCCACTCACGGCTGGCGGGTCACCGCCGTCGACGTCTCCCCCACCGCGTTGGCACGGGCCGCCGCACACGCGGCGGACGCGGGCGTCGAGGTCGACCTCCAACACCACGACCTGGCCCGAACCTTCCCGAAGGGCACGTTCGACCTGGTGTCCGCGCAGTACCTCCAGTCACCGCTGGACTTCCCGCGCGCCGAGGTGCTGCGCAAGGCGGCCGCCGCCGTCGCGCCGGGAGGACTCCTGCTGGTCGTGGAGCACGGTTCCGCGGCCCCGTGGTCGTGGAACCAGGACGCCGTGTTCCCGACGCCGGAGGAGTCGCTGGCCGAGATCGGCCTGGACTCGGAGGAGTGGCGGGCCGAGAGGCTCGGTGCGCCGCAACGGGAAGCGACCGGCCCGAGTGGACAGACGGCCACCGTGACGGACATCATCATCGCGCTCAGACGGGGCTGACGGCCGCCGGCGCGGCCGGCTCGCGGGTTCCGCTGGTCTGCTTGGCAAGACTCGCCGCCGCTCGCCGCCACGCAGGCCCCGCGTTCCGTTGGCCTGCTCGGCAGGACGCGCAGCGGCTCATCCGGCCCGCAGGCTCGCAGGCTCCGTCAGCCAGCCCGGCAAGACGCGCCGCCAGTCCCCTGCCGCGCAGGCTCGCAGGTTCCGCCGGTCTACCCAGCAGGACGTGCCTCCGTTCCCGGCCCACACGCCCGCAGGGTTCCGTCAACCCACCCGGCAAGACGCGCCGCCGCTCCCCTGCCGCGCAGCCTCGCGGGTTCCGCCGGTCTTCACGGCAGGACGTGGCGCAGTTCCCCCGCCGCGCGGGCCTGACGGTTCCGCCAGCCTGCCCGGCAGAACGCGCCTCCATTCCGCCGGCGCGCTGTGCGCGGGCACGACCGGCACTCTGCCACCGGCAGGGTGTTCAGACGCCGCCGCCATCGGGTGCGGCCGGGCTCGGGCGGTTTGTGCGACCACGGGCCGTTCGTCCTGCCCTGGCCGCAGGCCCGTCAGTTCGTCGTCGCCGGAGTGCCCCGCGATCCACCGCTGCCCACGCGGGTCGGCGACGTCCACCGAGTCCTCGGTGGCCGGCGGGTGGGTCGCGGGCACCGCTCGGACTGGCTCCAGCCCCAGCGACGGGTCGCGACTCACCACGGCCGTCACTCACCCCTGTGCGAGGCGGCCGACTGGTCGAATTAGCCGCAGTACTGCGGAGAACGAGCCACCTTCCTCGTCCGGATGAGCGAAGATCCGCGAAAATTCGGAGTAGCGGAGAGGATCCGGTGTCACGATCGGCAACGCGGTCGAAACCGTCCACCTGATCTGGAGGCCGCGTTGAACTCAACGAGAACGCCGAACCCCACGTCCGACGCCCGCAGTACCCGGCTCGACCACGACCTGTTCAGGCTGCTGTTCCAGGCGAACGTCACCAACACCCCCACCCTGGACCCGGTCTTCGCGTTCGTCGCCGACCTGGACGCCTGCCTGGAGCAGATCGGCGACCTGGAAGCCGTCCCGCGGTACATCCCCCACGGGCTCTTCCCGATCATCGACGTCATGGCGGAGACCTCCGGCGAACGCTTCGTCCGGGACCACCAGCTGACCGGACCGCCCCTGTTCCGGGAATCACTGGCGTTCCTGCTGAAGGTGTCGTGGCAACGCGGTTACCTGATGCAGCGGTTCCGCACGCTGAACCACATCCCCCGACCGTCCGAACCGGTCGACCCGGTGGCCGTCATGAACCGGATCATCGGCCTGACCGGCCCCGACCTGTCGACGGAGATCGAGGTGTTCCTACAGAAGGCGGTGACGCTCTGCACGGAGAAGAAGCGGCTCGTTCGATCGCTGAACGCGATCCAGGGGCTGGCTCCGACCGTTCAGCCGGTGCTGAGGGAATGGGGAGCGGTCACGCGGTCCTCGTACGGGTGGGGCTTGCTCATCGCGAAGAACGAACAAGAACACACCTGGTGAGCCCTCGCCGCGCGGCGAGGGACGCACGGCCGATCGGCAGAACGGGCCGGCACAACGCGACCCGGAGGATGAACGTCACCAGGTCGATTCCTGCTCGGCAGGGCGGAGCCGGATGGCGTGACAGGGCACCCGGCAAGGCACGGCGTCCGCGCGTCCCCAAG
>DATMCA010000018.1:0-5199 GCA_035559015.1 Umezawaea sp.
AACAGGTCGACCTGGTCGGCGCTGGCCGCCTGCTGCAACGCGCCCACGTTCGCCGCGAACAGCGTGTCCCCGCGGATGGTGTCCCACTTCCGCAGGGCGCGGTCGACGTCGAGCGGGTACATCTTGTCGGGTGCGACGCCGTCGGCGAGCAGCGGGAACTCCAGGATCCCGTTCTGCAGGTTGGTGATGACGCCCCGCTTGCCGGGGAACTTCGCGGTGTCGAAGAAGTCCTTGAGCGACTTGGGCCCCTCCGGGAACTTCGCCGCGTTGTAGCCGAAGATCGTGGCGTTCGACCAGTTGCCGACGTAGCACTCCCCGATCGCCTGGGGCGAGAAGTCCTTCGGGTCCAGCTTGGGCACGCTCAGCTTCTCGAAGAGGGTCCCGCAGTTCTGCTTCGCCGCGGCGGGCGCCACCGACATGACGTCCCACTGCACGACGCCCGCCTGCACCTGCGCCTTCACCTGGGCGACGTCGGCGGGCGAGGAGTTGGCGAAGGTCACGTTGGGGTGCGCGGCCGTGTAGGGCTCCTGGAAGGCCTTGATCTGCGCGTCCTGCCCGGACCCGCCGTAGGAGACGAACGTGAGCTTCTCCGGGCCCCCGGTGCCGCTGGCGGCACCGTCGTCGGCGGCACCGCAGCTCCCGAGGAGCAGTGCCGCCGCGGCGACGGCGAGGGCGGTTCTTGATCGAGACACCATTGTCCGAACCTTTCGTGGGAGACCAGCCGATCGAGCCTTGTTCACCATCCGAACTTACGACTCCGTGATGTGAACAGAATACCCACAAGTGCCTGGTAGGTACAGCGTCGAAGCCCTGATCCGCGCTGTTCGTGGCCTAACCGCGTCCTTGGGCCCCAGACCGGAAACCCGTGGTGCGGAAGGCATGCCGACGGAACGCGCCACCGTCCGAGGCAGCGCGTTCCGGGTGGGCGATCGGGGGTTCAGGCGGCGACGATCCGCTGCGACCGCGGGCGCCACCACACCACGACGTCGTCGCCGATCGCGTAGTCGCCGCGGAGCGCGCTGACGCGGGCGCGGCCGAACAGCCCGCGGTCGCCCATCGTGAGCAGCAGCGTGCGGTACGAACCCATGTACTCGACGTCGCGAACCGTCGCCCGCACGGTGTTGGCGCCGACGGGAACGGCGTCGCGCCCGCCCGCCACCTCGACGTCCTCTGGTCGCACGACGATCGCGCTCGCCTTGCGCACGCCGGGGTGCGTCGCGACGGTGTCGGGGTCGACGCCCCAGTTCTCGCCCTCCCACCCGACGTTCCCGCCGAGGTCGGCCTGACCGAGCTCGAACACGTTGGAGTCGCCGAGGAACCTGGCCGTGAAGAGGGTCTCGGGCTCGGCGTAGAGCTGCTGGGGCGTGCCGACCTGTTCGATGCGCCCGTTGTTGAACAGCGCGATCCGGTCGGCGAGGTTCATCGCCTCCTCCTGGTCGTGCGTCACGAAGACGAACGTGGACCCGACCTCGCGGTGGATCCGCCGGATCTCCGTCTGGAGCGCCGACCGCAGGTTGCGGTCGAGCGCGCCGAGCGGCTCGTCCAGGAGGAGCGCCTTGGGTTCGAAGACGATCGCGCGGGCCAGCGCGACCCGTTGCTGCTGCCCGCCGGAGAGCTTCGACGGGTGGGTGTCGTCGCGCCCGGTCAGCTGCACGAGTTCGAGCACCTCGGCGACCTTCCTGGCGATCTCCTGCTTGCCCATCTTGCGCTGCCGCAACGGGTACGCGACGTTCTGCGCGATCGTCATGTGCGGGAACAGCGCGTAGTTCTGGAACAGCATGCCGAGGTTGCGGCGGTGCGGCGGCACGTCGCTCACATCGGCGCCGTTGAGGGAGATCGTGCCCCCGGTGAGGGTCTCGAACCCGGCGATGAGGTTCAGGGTCGTCGTCTTCCCCGACCCGCTCGGCCCGAGGAGCGTCATGAACTCGCCGGGCTCGATCGTCAGCGAGACGTCGTCGACCGCGGGGGCCGCGAGCCCGTAGTCCTTGGTGACGCCGTCCAGGCGGATCTCGGTGCCTCGCCTGGTCCCCTGCGACGATCCGGTGACCTCGACGGTGGTCTGACGTGTCATGGTCGCGGCTCCTGTCGGCGGCCCGCCCTGCCGCGGAGCAGCTGGGGCAGGATGAAGATGATGGTCACGGCGACGACCATCAGGCTCGATGCCGCCGAGATCGTCGGATCGATCTCGACGGTGACGCTGTTGTACATCTGCACGGGCATGGTCTGGAACAGCGGCGATCGCAGGAACAGCGCGATCACCACCTCGTCGAACGAGACGATGAACGCGAAGATCGCGCCCGTGAGGACGCCGCGGCTGATCAACGGCATCGTCACGCGGACGAACGAGGTCAGCGGTGAGGCCCCCAGCGACGCCGAGGCCTTCAGCAGCCTCTGGTCGAAGCCGCCGAGCGCGCCGGTGACGGAGACGAGCACGTACGGGACGGCGATCGCCGTGTGGGCGAGCACGTACCCGGTCACCGTGCCGGTGAGGCGCCAGCCGAGGAACGAGATGTACACGGCGACCGCGACGACGATCGCCGGCGAGACGATCGGCACCATCAGCACCGTGCGCACGAGCCGGGCCGCCCGGTTGTCCATCCGGGACAGCGACACGGCCGCCGCGGTCCCGATCGTCGTGGCCAGCACCGCCGTGAGCGAGGCGACCAGGAACGAGTTGCCGAGCGAGTCGAGCCAGACCGGGTTCGTGAAGAAGTTCTCGTACAGCCGCCACGAGAAGCCCGGCGGCGGGAACTGGAACGTCGTCGCCGAGCTGAAGCTCATCGGGATGACGAACAGCGTCGGCAGGATGAAGAAGGCGATGACGAGGCCGCCGACGACCTTGAGCCACCACGGGATCGGGTCGACGGTGTCGGGACGCCGCCGGGTGCGCGTCGGGCTGCTCATCAGCGGTCCTTCGGTTGACTGGTCGCGACCACGCCGATCGCGGACACGGTGCCGCCCACCCGGTTCGCCCACACGACGAGCACGAGCGTGATCACCAGCACGACCATGCCGAGCGCTCCCGCGGCGGCGAAGTCGAGCAGGAGGGTGGTCCGCTGGGCGAGCAGTTGGGCGACGAGCGACTGCTGGGGCGACCCGAGCAGGGCGGGCGTCACGTAGAACCCGAGGCTGAGCGTGAACACCAGCATCACGCCCGCCATCACGCCGCCGCGGGACAGCGGCCAGAAGACCTTCCAGAACGCCGCCGTCGGGGACGAGCCGAGGCCCCTCGCGGCGAGCAGCAGCTTCCGGTCGATCGAGCCGAGGGTGCTGAACAGCGGCAGCACCATGAACGGGAGCATCACCTGGGTCATCGCGATCGTGACCCCGGCGTTCGTGCCGTAGAGGACGACGTCGTCGAACCCGAGCAGCGCGAACGCGCTCTGCACCGGACCGCCGTCCTGGAGGATGATGATCCACGCGAAGTTGCGGGCCATCACGGACGTCCAGAACGGGATCAGCACGACCACCAGGAGGATGCCCCGCGTGCGGGGGCTCACCCGCGTCATCAGGTACGCGTACGGGTAGCCGAGGACCAGCGCGGCGATCGTGACCGTGGCGGCGGTCAGCGCCGTTCGGCCGAGCACCGTCATGGTCACGCCGTCGGTGAAGAGGTGCTCGTAGTTGGCCAGCGTCAGGCCGGGGTTCGAGACGCTGCGGATGAAGGTCTTGCCCAGCGGCACCAGCAGGATCCCGGCCAGCAGCGCGAGTGCGGGCACCAGCGGGAGCCAGCTCGACCACCTGATCTTGTTCGAGGACATCCATGTCCCCTTCCGGCTCGAAGCTGACGGCCAGTAAAGCAAGCCGTTGTTCAGGTCGCAATCGCGACGTTCATATTGCGAACACAATGCCGACCACAAGAGCGTGACCTGCGGTAATGGCTGAAATTTAGTTTCGCATGACGAACACGGAGCGTGTCAGGCGCTGTACCCGCCGTCGACCGGCAGGACGACGCCGCTGACGTGGCTCGCGCGGTCGCTCAGCAGCCACGCGGCGGCGTTGGCCGTCTCGGTCGTCGTGCCCGCCTTCCGCAGCGGCACCGCGGCGAGCCTGCGCTCCACCGCCTCCGGGTCCTCCGCCCGCCACTTCGTGAACATCGGGGTCTCGGTCGGGCCGGGGGCGATGACGTTGACGCGGATGCCCAGCGGCCCGTTGTCGTGGGCCGCCGTGCGGGTCAGGCCGATGACCGCGTGCTTCGTCGCCTGGTACGCGCCGAGGCCGGTGTTGCCGCGGAACCCGCCCACGCTGCTCGTGTTGACGATCGACCCGCCCGACTCGCGCATCGCCCGGATCTCCTCGCGCAGGCACAGCCAGACGCCCTTGACGTTCACCGCCATGATCCGGTCGAAGTCCTCCTCGGACACGTCGTCGAGCCTGCCGTACTGGTTGACGCCCGCGTTGTTGAACGCGCCGTCGAGCCTGCCGAACCGGGTGAGCGCGGCGTCGACGAACCGGGCGACGTCGGCCCCGACGCTGACGTCGCCCGCGGTGTGGGCCACGTCGTGACCCGCCGCCGCGAGTTCCCCGGTGAGCGCCGCGAGCGTCTTCTCCGAGCGCGCCGCGATCATGACCGAGGCGCCCTCCTCGGCGAACACCCGAGCGGCGTCGGCCCCGATGCCCGTGCTCCCGCCGACCACGAGGATCGCCTTGCCCGCGAGCAGGCCTGTTCCTGGGGGCCTCTGCGGCCGTGCTTCGTCGGACAAGGTGTCCGCCTCCCGGTTGTCGGTGTGGTCTGTGAATCCTGCGGTGGTTCGGCCGGAGCGGCGCGACGACGTCGCCCGTCAGTGGTCGTCGTCAGCCGATCGACCCCAGCCGACCGACCGTCCCGCCCGGACAGCGGCGGCAGCGGCGGCCCCGAGCAGGCCGGCGTCGTTGCTGAGCATCGTGAACGTGAAACCGGCGGTGAGAGCGGCCCGCACCGACTGCTCGGTCGCCCCGCCCGCGTTGCCGATCGGCTTGCCAGCCGCCGTGCAGCCCGCGACGGCGAGGGCGATCAGCTCGACGACACGGGGGTCGCTCTCGGTGGTCGACTCGGAGGTGCTCAGGTCCGCGGCGCCGACGAGCAGCGCGTCGACCCCGTCCACCGAGGCGATCTCCTTCGCCGACCGGGCCGCGCCGGCGCTCTCGACCTGCGCGATGAACACGACCTCCTCCTGACCGAAGCGCAGGTACTCGGCGCGGTCCATCGCACCCCACGCG
>DATMCA010000019.1:0-2787 GCA_035559015.1 Umezawaea sp.
CTCGTCTTCACCGGTCGACTCTTCTCGACCGGCATCCCGGACTGCTCACCGGGGAGATATCTGGCCACCAGCGGGGAGATCGCCGGCCACCTATGGGGCGGTAAATGGCCGCCTACGGGGATTCTTCACTGGCCGCGGTCAGCTGTGTCGCTCTCGCGGGTTCTCTGCGGTTCGAGGTCCGTCGTAGATTCGTGCCGCGCTGGGGGAACAGGTCGGGCGACTAGCGCTTCGGGGCCCAGCTCTTGTTGACGATCTCGAACTGGTTGCCGTCGAAGTCGGTGAAGTTGGCGGCGTAGTAGCCGTCGGCGAACTGGGGGCGGGGTCCGGGCGCGCCGTCGTCGTTGCCACCTGCCGCCATCGCCGCGGCATAGGTGGCGTCGACTTCGTCCGTGGTGTTCGCGGCGATGCCAAGGTAGATGCCTTCGATCGAGTCCGACTGCCGACGGCGCAGCCAGATGCTGTCGGCGCCCTCGGCGATGCCCCAGGTGTCGATCTCGGTGCCGGGGCCGCCGGAGCTGAACTTCCCGAACTCCTTCCACCTCAGGGGTTGCAACGCCTGGAGGAGGAAGTCGAACGAGCGTTCCGGGTTGCTGACGGAGATGTAGACGTGGTCGAGCATGGTGGTCTCCCTGTTTCGAGCCGGCGTGCTTGCCGGGAGTTCACTGGTGAACTCGTCACCACCATGGAGCCCTCTTGGACAAATGTCAAAGACTTTCTGGGCAAGTGTCTAATGCATCACGGTGTGATGATCTGTGACTTAGTGTGATAACGCGTGGGCGGAACGTGGGCTCGGGTATCGCGCGGGAGCGTCGGATCAGCAAGGCCAGGGCCACTGGGTACCGCGTCATCACGCACGACCGACGCGGTTTATACACGTCAACCGGGGTCGAGGTCGGCTACCACTACGACACCTTCGCCGCCGACCTCGACGCGCTGTCGAGCCAGTACTTGCGCAGGTCGAAGAAGCCGCACACCGCGACTGGCAACCGCGCGGCGATGGCGTGTTTGCCGCAGTCCGCCGCGAGGCGGACGGCTGCCACCAGGTTCACGCTTTCCGCCTCGCACCACCGCATCGCCGCCGCCCGGTCGGCGAACTGCTCGCGGGGGCCATCTGGTCGTCAGGCAGCGGCAGCCGGCGGCAATGCGGTAGTAGGACGTGGTCGGCCGTGTCCGCCGCGTACAGATACCACACCAGGACGCAGCGGATCGCGCGCGCACATCCAGGGTCGTCCGCGGTCAGTTCCACCGCGTAAACCCGGAGCAGGTCGTGCAGGCGGTAGTGGTCGCGGGCGGTGCGCTGGACCAGGCCGGGCCGACATCAGGGCTTCGACCAGGCGCCGGGACCGGCCGGGCGTGGCGTCGAGCAGCGCGGTAACGACGCCCAGCGAAAACTCCGGCGTCGGGTGCAGACCGAGGGCCCGGAACGCCGCCGTGGTCTCGTCGGACAGCGACCGGTAGGACCAGGAGAACACCGCGCGCACCGCCGAGCAGGTGATGGGTCGCGGCCAGGGCGTCCTGGTCACCCAGCCGCTCGGCCGCCTCCAGCGCGGTGCGCAGGGCAGCGGACTTCTCCCGCCACCGGCCCTGCCGGTGGAGGTGAGGACCCAGGGGAGCTGCCAGGCGTGCGCGTCCCAGCCGTGGCGCACCGCGTCCCCGAGGACGGCGAGTACCGCGGTGTGCTCGACGGTGAACCACCCCATTGCCTTGTCGTAGCTGGTGATCTCTCGTGCCACCACACCGCCGTCCGGCGCCGGGAGGGGGAGAGGAGGCCAGTGCGGGGACAGCTGTCGCTCGGCGTGGTAGCCGGTGTGCAAGTAGTGGTCGACCAGCCGGAACCGGGCCGCGGTCAGCGCTTGCTCGGTGTCGCACGTACGCGCCAGTTCCACGGCGCAGGCGCGCATCAGGTCGTGCGTGCCGTACCGGTGCGGCGCACGCTACTCGACGAGGTGCTGGCGCACCCGCGCCACTGGGAGACCCGCGGTGGAAGCCGCCGCGTGGACGTCCACATCGACACCGGGGTGACGGCCCAGCAGGCGGAACAACCGCCCGGCGTCCGGGCTCAGCACCCGGTAGGAGCAGGAGAACACCGCCCGCACGGGTTCTCGACGACAGCGAGTTCGGACTTCGTGTCATGCCCGACTACCACAACGACCACCAGGCGTGGTTCGTGCAGTCTTGGGGTGACGGCTCGGTCCAGATCAGGAACGAGGCGACCGGCAACTGCCTGGACGACAGCTTCGAGGCCCGCCTGCGCAGCTTCCGGTGCAACGAGAGGGCGTACCAGGACTGGTACGGGACAGTCTGGGGTGACAACACCGTGCCCCTGGTGAACAAGGCCACCGGCAGGGCTGTGGACGACAGCGTTGAATTCGGCCTGTGCGCCTTTGACCGCAACGACGGTCCCGCACAGCGCTGGTGACCCCGTGCCCGTCGTGCCCGTCGAGGGGTCGGGCACGACGGGGCGTCCTCCTCTCCGGCCGCGGCGTGCGCTTCTCGGCAGTTCAGCCGGTGGGTCAGGTGTTGATCGTGCATGTCAGGAGGAGCACTGGATGGCCATGTCGTCGAAGCGGACGAAGGTCTTGATGCCGTTGCTGTTGCCGTAGATGACCTGGAGGTAGATGTCGCCAACGAAGCCACGCAGGTCAAGGCCGGTGATGAATGCCTGGCGATAGCCGCCGCCGGGAAACCAGGGGTAGGTCTCGGCGATGATGCTCCAGCCGTTGGGGTTCCAGATCTGGAGTCCGACCTGAGCGCCGGCTGGGGTGAGGGGATTGAACCATACGCCGA
>DATMCA010000020.1:0-2782 GCA_035559015.1 Umezawaea sp.
TCGCGCTCTTCGGCGCCCTCTACCCGAACGTCCTCCCGTCCACCCTCGACGCCGCGAACACCCTGACGATCGAGAACACCGCCTCCAGCCCGTACACGCTCACCGTCATGACCTGGGTCGCCGCGTTCGGCACGCCCGCCGTGCTCGTCTACCAGGGGTGGACGTACTGGGTGTTCCGCAAGCGCATCGGCACCCGGCACATCCCGCCCGTCCACGTCCCGTCGTCGTGAAGGGGCCGCTCGGCGCGCTCCCCGCGCTGTCCCGCTCGGCGAGGTGGGCCCTGGTCTGGTGCGCCGTGCTCGCCGCGGGCACCGCCGTCGCCACGGTCGCCCAGGCCGTGGCGCTCGCGACCGTCCTCACCGGCGGCTCGACGTGGCTCCTCCTGGCGTCGGCCGTCGTCGCGCGCGCCGTGCTGGCGTGGGTGACGGAGACGGTCGCGGCCCGAGCCGCCGCGGGCGCGAAGGAGGAGCTGCGGGCCGCACTGCTCGACCGCTCGCTCGCGCTGGGCCCGACCTGGATCGCCACCCGCGGCCCGGCCGAACTCGCCGTGCTGGCCACCAAGGGCTTGGACGCACTGGACGCCTACTTCACCAGGTACCTGCCCGCGCTGGTCACCACCGTCGTCGTCCCACCACTCGTCGGTGCCTGGATCCTCTTCACCGACCCCACGTCCGCCCTGCTGATCGCCCTCACCATCCCGCTGATCCCGGTGTTCGCGATCCTCATCGGCCTGTTCACCCAACGACAGGTGGCGCACGCCGCGGACGTCACCGAACGCCTCTCCGGCTACCTGCTCGAACTGGTCCGCGCCCTCCCGGTGCTGACCGCGTTCAAACGAGCCGCAGCTCAGGCGAAGGCGGTCCGGGACGTCGGCGACCGCCACCGCAGGGCCACGATGGGCACGCTGCGGGTCGCGTTCCTGTCCGCGCTGGTGCTGGAGATCGCCGCGTCCCTGTCCGTGGCCCTGATCGCCGTCGGCATCGGCCTACGACTCGTCTCCGGCGAACTGACCCTCGTGACGGGCCTGGTCGTCCTGATCCTCGCCCCGGAGTGCTACCTGCCGCTGAGGGCAGCGGGAGCGGCCCACCACGCCAGCGAAGACGGCCTGGAAGCCGTACGCCGAGTCGCCGAGATCACCAATGAACACCCGGTTCAGGAACCTGCCAACCCCGAACCCCGCCCCACACAACCCCCACCCAACCCAGGGGGGCGTCCCAGCACCAGTCTACCGCCTTCACCCGGTCGGGAAGGGGATGTGGATCTTGCCTGTGGACAACCTCCAGCCCTGTGGACAACCTGCGGCCAAACGGGTGATGTGGTGCTGGACGTTCGCGACCTGCGGGTGCGCAGGCGGGAGCGGGACGCGCCTGATGGGGTGAGCTTCACGGTTCGGGCGGGTGAGGTGCGTCGGCTTGACGCGCCGAGCGGTGCGGGCAAGTCGACGACGATCGCGGTGCTGCTCGGATTCGTGGAGGCTGACGGAGGCGAGGTCCTGGTCTGCGGGAATGAACTCTCCACTGTGGATCGGGTCGGGTGGCGGCGGAACGTCGCCTGGGTGCCGCAGCGGCCCGCCTTCGCCGGGGGGACGGTCGCCGACGAGCTGGAACTGGCGGTCGGGCGGCGGCCGGAGGCGGCGGAGCTGGCCGAGGTCGCGGCCGAGCACCTCCATGACCGGCGGGTCGACGATCTGTCCACAGGTGAACGTCAGCGAGTAGCCGTGGCCAGGGCTCTGCTGAAGGTTCGCGCGGGGGCGCGGGTGCTGCTGCTCGACGAACCGACCGCGCACCTCGACCCGCCGACGGCGGCACTGGTGATGGCCGCCGTCGAGCGGGCCGCGGCGGACGGGGTGGCGGTCGTGCTCGCCACGCACCGGGTGGTGGAGGCGGCGGACGAACCGCGGAACCCGACGGCGGTCCCGAACAGCGGGGCGGTGGCGGAGAACCGGGTGAAGCCGGGCCGCCTGCTGACCGCGCGAGCGTTTGCGGGGGCGCTGCTGGGCATCGCGGCACTGGGCAGCGGCGTGGCGCTGAGCGCGCTCGCCGCGTACCTGATCGCCCGCGCCGCCGAACAGCCGCCGATCCTGACGCTGTCCGTGCTCGTGGTCGGCGTCCGGACGTTCGCGCTGGCCAAGGGCGTGTTGCGGTACCTGGAACGGCTCGTGTCGCACGAGGCCGCGTTCCGGCTGGCGGGTGACCTGCGGGTGCGGCTGTGGGAGGCGCTGGTCCGGCTCGGGCCCGCGCGGCTGCGGCGCGACACCCTCCAACGGCTGGTCGATGACACCGACACCGTTCGCGACCTCGTGCCGCGCGTGCTGCTGCCACCGATCGTGGCGGCCGGGGTCGGCGCGGGCGCGGTGGTGCTGTTCGGCCTCATCCTCCCCGCCGCCGGGCTGGCGCTGGCGGTCGCGCTGCTCGTCGGCGGCCTGGCCGCGCCCGCGGTGGCGCTCGCGGTCGAGCGGCGGGCCACCACCGTGCTCGCCACCGGTCGCCGCCGCCTCGGCGCGGACGTGTTCACCCTGCTCGACGCGGCGCCGGACCTCATCGCGTTCGGCGCGCACGAGCGCAAGCGCGCCGAGGTGGCCCGCCACGACGCCGAACTGGTCCGGCAGACCCGCAGACAGGCGCTCGGGGCGGGCGCGGCCACCGCCGTCCTCCAGTTGACCACCGGTCTCGCCTCGCTGGTGTGCACGGCTCTCGCGGTCGGCACCGTCGACCCGCTGCTGGTCCCGGTGCTCGGGCTCGTCCCGCTCGCGCTGGCCGAGGCGTTCGCCGGACTGCCCGCC
>DATMCA010000021.1:0-3780 GCA_035559015.1 Umezawaea sp.
CCAAGACGCTCGGCGGTTCGGGCAACAAGGTCGAGCTGTCGCTCGCGGCCAACGACGGGCTCCTCGGCCTCTCCGGCAACGGCAGGCGCACGACGACCCGGCTGCTCGACGCGGACTTCCCGAAGTACCGCCAGCTGCTCCCGAGCGAGCACTCCGCCGCCGCGATCATCGAGGTCGACTCGCTCGTCCAGGCGATCAAGCGCGTGTCGCTCGTCGCCGAGCGCGGCACCCAGGTGCGGCTCGAATTCGTCGACGGCGGCCTGCGCCTGTCCGCCGGTGGCGACGACGAGGGCAGCGCCGAGGAAGAGCTCCCGGTCAAGTACACCGGCGAACCGGTCACCATCGCGTTCAACCCCACGTACCTCCTGGAGGGCGTGCACGCCGTGCGCACCGCCAAGGCCCACCTGTCCTTCACGACCCCCAGCAGGCCGGCCCTGTTGAAGCCGGTCGATGATGAGGGCGGCGTGGCGCCGGGCTACCTGTACCTGCTGATGCCCGTACGCCTGCCCGGCTAAACGTCAACTCGAAACAGGGGAGCTAGAACCGTGCAGCTCGGACTTGTGGGCCTCGGCAAGATGGGCTTCAACATGCGCGAGCGGATTCGCCGCGCGGGCCACGAGGTTGTCGGTTACGACCGCAACCCCGAGGTCACCGACGCGAGTTCGCTCGCCGACCTGGTCGACAAGCTGGAAGCCCCCCGCGTCGTGTGGGTGATGGTCCCGTCCGGCGACATCACCAGGCAGACGGTCGCGGACCTGGGTGAGCTGCTGTCGCCCGGCGACCTCGTGATCGACGGCGGCAACTCCCGCTACACCGACGACAAGGTGAACGCGGAACTGTTGGCGGGCAAGGAGATCGGCTACCTCGACACGGGTGTCTCCGGTGGCGTGTGGGGCCTCGACAACGGCTACGGCCTGATGGTCGGCGGCGCCGCCGAGGACGTCGAGAAGGCGATGCCGATCTTCGACGCGCTGCGGCCCGAGGGTCCTCGCGAGGAGGGTTTCGCGCACGCCGGTCAGGTCGGCGCGGGCCACTTCGCGAAGATGATCCACAACGGCATCGAGTACGGCCTGATGCAGGCGTACGCCGAGGGCTTCGAGCTGCTGGAGGCCTCCAAGCTCGTGGAGAACGTGCCCGCGACCATCAAGGCGTGGCAGCGCGGCACGGTCGTCCGGTCCTGGCTGCTCGACCTGCTGGTCCGCGCGCTGGACTCCGACCCCGAGCTGGACGACCTGCGCGGCCACGTCGAGGACTCCGGCGAGGGCCGGTGGACCGTCGAGGAGGCGATCAACCTCGCGGTGCCCGCGCCGGTGATCTCCGCCGCGCTGTTCGCCCGGTTCGCTTCGCGCCAGGACGACTCGCCCGCCATGCGCGCGGTCGCGTCGCTGCGCAACCAGTTCGGTGGTCACGCCGTGCAAGCCGCCGGACCCACGTCCGGCAGCGGTAGCACGCAGAGCTGACGCCCGCCGTTGTACGTCAGGCACCTCCAGGTCAGCGACTTCCGCTCGTGGGAGCGCGCCGACCTGGCGTTCGAGCCGGGGGTCAGCGTGCTGGTCGGGCCGAACGGCCAGGGCAAGACGAACCTGGTCGAGGCGCTCGGCTACGTGGCCACGCTCGGGTCGCACCGGGTGGCCACCGACGTGCCGCTGATCCGGCACGGCAGTCCGCGCGCGGTGGTGCGGGCCGCGGTCGTCAACGACGGCCGTGAACTGCTGGTGGAACTGGAGATCACGCCGGGCAAGGCGAACCGGGCGCGGATCAACCGCGGCCCGGTTCCCCGTCCGCGCGACGTGCTGGGGATCCTGCGCACCGTGCTGTTCGCGCCGGAGGACCTGGCGCTGGTGCGCGGCGATCCCGGTGAACGCCGCCGGTTCCTGGACGAGATGCTCGTGGCGCGCGCGCCCCGGTACGCCGGGGTGCGCAGCGACTACGAGCGGGTGCTCAAGCAGCGCGGTGCCCTGCTGAAGTCGGCGGGCGCCGCGAAGCGGGGTGGACGGTCGGCGGACATCAGCACTCTCGACGTGTGGGACGGGCACCTCGCGAAGCACGGGGCTGAACTGCTCGCCGCGCGGCTGGACCTCGTCGCGGACATCGCGCCGCACGTGGCCGCGTCGTACGCCGAGGTCGCCCCGGAGTCGCGGCCCGCGAAGATCAGGTACCGGTCGAGCCTCGGCGAGTCGCAGCCCGAGGGCTTCGGCGTGCCGGACGGACCGCGTGCCGACCGGAGCCAACTGGAGGACGCGATGCTCGTCGAGCTGTACCGCGTCCGCTCCCAGGAGATCGACCGGGGTGTGTGCCTGGTCGGTCCGCACCGCGACGAGCTGGAACTGGCGCTCGGCGAACTGCCTGCGAAGGGTTACGCCAGTCACGGTGAGTCATGGTCCTTCGCGCTGGCCCTGCGGCTCGGGGGGTACGAGCTGCTGCGTGTCGACGGCACCGAACCGGTGCTCGTGCTGGACGATGTGTTCGCCGAACTCGACCGCGGCCGCCGACGGCAGCTGGCCAAGGTCGCGGCTGCCGCGGAGCAGGTGCTGATCACCGCGGCCGTGGCCGAGGACGTGCCGGAGGAGCTCGCGGGCGCTCGGTTCGAGGTCCGCCACGGGGAGGTGCACAGTGTCTGACGAAGTCCCTCGAACGGGTGTGACAAGTCGCACAACTGGGGACAACCCTGTGGATGGTGTGGATAACTCGCCACAAATTGCGGACATATCCACAGGCGGAGTCACTCCACAGGGTGTTCTGTCCCCAGCTGACGGTGAAGTGCTGAGGGGGCCCGACCTGGCGCGGGCCGCGCTGGAGGCCGCGCGGGCGTCCGCGAAGAGCCGTGCCAAGCAGCCGGGACGCCGGGGGACCGGTGGTGCCAACCGCTCGAAGCGCCGCCGCTGGTCGGGTGCGGGCCCGGACGACCGGGACCCCCAGCCGCTGGGCAGGCTGGCCTCGCGGGTCGCCACCGAGCACGGCTGGGCCGAGCGGCTCGCGGGCGGCAACGTCTTCGGCAAGTGGGCCAAGCTGGTCGGCGAGGACGTGGCCGAGCACGCCAAGCCCATCACGCTGAGCGACGGCGAACTGACGGTGCAGGCGGACTCCACGGCGTGGGCGACGCAGCTCAGGCTGTTGCAGCGCGAGCTGATCAAGCGCATCGCCGCCGGGGTGGGTGACGGCGTGGTGAAGAAGCTGAAGGTGCAGGGCCCCCAGGCTCCCAACTGGCGATTCGGCCCCAGGCACGCTCCAGGACGCGGCCCACGTGATACCTACGGCTGACGCTCGATAATCGTTCAGCGGCGATCCTGTGGCGCACTGAGCGCTCACCAGCCGATTCGATCACCCAGGTCGGCCGATCCAACCCGACCGGGTCAAGTTCAGAGCCTCTGAGGGCAAATCAGGGGTGTCCTTGGTGCATCCTGGTCGCACCCGACCGGTAGAATAAAGGGCAAGCATGACCATCAGCGTCGCCGCTCGGCGACGTCCTGTCGCTTCATGTCGAGGAGACACCAGGCCCGTGGCAGACAAGAATGAGTACGGCGCGTCCTCAATCAGCGTCCTTGAGGGCCTGGAGGCGGTCCGCAAGCGGCCCGGCATGTACATCGGGTCGACCGGCGAGCGAGGTCTGCACCACCTCATCCAGGAGGTAGTCGACAACTCCGTCGACGAGGCGATGGCGGGTCACGCCACCTTCGTCGACGTCACGCTGCTGGCCAACGGCGGTGTGCGGGTGATCGACGACGGCCGTGGCATCCCGGTCGACATGCACCCCGTGGAGAAGGTCCCGACCCTTGAGGT
>DATMCA010000022.1:0-8719 GCA_035559015.1 Umezawaea sp.
GATCGCGCTCGCGGGTTCGCAGCCGTGGACCGAGCTGATGTGGATCGAGTACCTGCTCGACCGGTCGGGCGGCTCCGACGTGTTCAAGAACATCAGGGACAAGGGCCCGGCGGGCTGGAAGGACCCCGCGGTCCTCCAGGCGGCGTCCAAGGTGAAGGAACTGGTCGACCGCGGCGGCTTCGGCACCAACTACGCCTCCGTCGGCTACGACGTGGGCGGCGCGTCGACCATCCTCGCGCAGGGCAAGGCGGCGATGCACCTGATGGGGTCCTGGGAGTACACGAACCTGCTCGGTGAGAGCCCGGACTTCGTCAAGGGCGGCAAGCTCGGCTTCGTGGCGTTCCCCACGCTGCCGGGTGGCAAGGGCAAGCCGACGACCGTGGTGGGCAACTCGTCCAACTACTACTCGATCACGAAGTCCTCGAAGTCGGTCGACGCGGCCAAGAAGTTCGTCTCCACCGCGCTGAACGACGACAAGTACGTGCAGTCGTTGATCGACGCGGGTGACGTGCCCGCGGTGGTGGGCATCAAGGACAAGCTCGCCAAGGCGCCGAACTCCGAGTACACGACGTGGATCTACGAGTTGGTCGAGAAGGCCGAGGTGTTCCAGCTGTCCTGGGACCAGGACCTGACCGCCGACCAGGCCACGAAGATGCTGACCCAGTTGCAGGAGCTGTTCCTGGGCAAGCAGACGCCGCAGGGCTTCGTCGACACGATGGCGGCGGGCTGACCATGCGCGAACGACCGTCGTTCTGGTACGCCGCACCCGCTTTCGCGTTCTTCGCCCTGTTCGCGGCGCTGCCCATGGTCCTCGTCGTGGTTCTCAGCTTCACGTCGTGGGACGGACTGGGCACGCCGCAACCGAACGGGGTGGACAACTGGGCCCGGCTGGCCGACGACGGTCAAGCGCGCGACGCGGTGGGCCGCACCGCGATCCTGATGGTGGTCTCGTGGCTGGTCCAGACGCCGATCGCACTGCTGATCGGCGTCTGGGCCGCGGGCCGCCAGCGCACCCGCGCGGTGCTCAGCTCCCTCTTCTTCCTGCCGCTCCTGCTGTCCACGGCGGCGATCGCCCTGCTGTGGAAGGTGATCCTCGACCCGAACTTCGGCGTGACGCAGGCGCTCGGCGGCCTGAAGGACGTCCAGTTCCTCGGCGACTCGAACATCGTGCTGTACACGGTGGCGTTCGTGATCACCTGGCAGTACGTCCCGTTCCACACGCTGCTCTACCAGGGCGCGTCGCGGGCGATCCCGAAGACGCTGTACGAGGCGGCGACGATCGACGGCGCGGGGCGGGCGCGGCAGTTCTTCCACATCACGCTGCCCCAGCTCCGCTACACGGTCATCACGTCGTCGATCCTGATGATCGTCGGCTCGCTGACGACGTTCGACACCGTCCTGATCCTCACCAACGGCGGACCGGGCACCGCGTCCCGGATCGCGCCGCTGCACATGTACATCACCGGCTTCAGCGGGTTCGAGATGGGCTACGCCAGCACGATGGCGGTACTGCTCGTCGTCGTCGGCACCGGCTTGTCGCTGCTCGTGATGCGGGTGACCGGGTTCCGTTCCATGACCAGTCAGCAGGAGGGCGCGTGAAGCGCAACTGGCCCGCGGGGATCTCCGCGCTGGTGTGGCTGGTCGTCATCATGGGACCGCTGTACTACATGGTCTCGGTCAGCCTGCGCCGTCGCGCCGACTACCTGAGCTCCAGCCCGCTGGACGCGCCGAAGAACCTGACCCTGGACAACTACCGGACCGTCCTGAGCGGCGGGTTCGGCGGGTACCTGTTCAACAACATCGTCGTCACGGTGGCCACGGTCGCGATCGTGGTGGTGCTGGGCGTTCCCGCGGCCTACGCGATCGCGCGCAGCCACAGCAAGCTCGTGCAGCGCGGGTTCACCCTGCTGCTGGCCGGGCTGGCGATCCCCGCGCAGGCCACGATCATCCCGGTGTACCTGCTCATCACCAGGCTGAACCTGTACGACAGCCTCACCGCGATCATCCTGCCGACGGCGGCGTTCGCGCTGCCGGTGGCGACGCTCGTGCTGACCAACAGCCTCCGGGACGTGCCGAGGGAGCTGTACGAGGCGCAGACGATCGACGGCGCGAGCGCGTTCGGCGTCCTGCGGTACCTCGTGCTGCCGATGGCCAAACCCGCGATCGTCACCGTGATCGTCTACACCGCGCTCAACGCCTGGAACGGGTTCCTGTTCCCGCTCGTGCTGACGCAGTCGGAGTCGAGCCGGGTGCTCACGCTGGGGCTGTGGACCTTCCAGGACCAGTTCGGCACCAACGTGCCCGCGCTCCTGGCGGCGGTCACGCTGTCGGTGATGCCGATCTTCGTCGTGTACCTGATCGGCAGGCGATACCTGCTCAGCGGCCTGACCGCCGGGTTCGGCAAATAAGTGCCGATAGTTTCGAACTGGCGGCCCGCTACCGTAGACTGCCGGCATGTCAGCGAAAGCCGAGCCCTCCGCAGCCGGCGGGCCCGTGTCGGGAAAGATCACGATCGCCGACATCGCAACCGAGGCCGGCGTGTCCGTACCGACAGTTTCGAAGGTGATGAACGGGCGCACGGATGTCGCCGCCCACACCCGTGAGCGGGTGGAGGCGATCATCCGGCGCCACGGGTACCAGCGCAGGGGGGACGACCGCTCCCGTCGGTCCACACTGGTCGAACTGATGTTCCACGAGCTGGAGAGCGCGTGGGCGTTGGAGATCATCCGCGGCGCCGAGCAGGTCGCCCGCGAGCACGGGCTGGCCGTGGTCATGTCCGAGTCGCAGGGCAGGCTGACGCCCGGTCACGGCTGGCTGGAGAGCGTGATCGCGCGCAGGCCGCTCGGCGTGATCGCGGTGTTCTCCGACCTGAGCGCGACGCAGCTCGCGAAGCTGCGCGCCCGTGACATCCCGGTCGTCGTGGTCGACCCGGTCGGGGAACCCGGCCCGGAGACGCCGTCGATCGGCGCGACGAACTGGAACGGCGGCCTCACCGCCACCCGCCACCTGCTGGAACTGGGGCACACCCGGATCGGCATGATCGGCGGCCCGGAACGCGTGCTGTGCAGTCGGGCCAGAGTGGACGGTTACCGCGCCGCCATGGAGACCGCGGGCCTCACCGTGGACCCGGAACTGGTGCGGTACGGCGACTTCCACGTCGAGTCGGGCTTCAAGCAGGCGACCGTGCTGCTGTCCCGCCCGGACCGTCCCACCGCGATCTTCGCGGGCAGCGACCTCCAGGCGCTCGGCGTGTACGAGGCCGCGCGCGCCGCGGGCCTGCGGGTTCCGCAGGACCTGAGCGTGGTCGGCTTCGACGACCTGCCGCTCGCCGAGTGGGTCGGTCCGCCGCTCACGACCGTGCGGCAGCCGTTGCAGGACATGGCCGCGGCGGGCACGAGGCTGGCGATCACGCTGGCGCGCGGCGAGAAGCCCGAGCACCGGCGGATCGAGTTGGCCACGACGCTGGTCGTCCGGCAGAGCACCGCTCCTCCCGCGCCCTGACCTGTTTCGTCCCGTACTAGATAGTATGGGACGAAACAGTCCGGCCTTGGAGGCAGTTTTGGGCGAGACCGTCGTGGTGGTCGGGGCGACCGGCAAGCAGGGCGGCGCGACAGCGGCCCACCTCCTGGCGGCCGGGTGGCACGTCCGCGCCCTCACCAGGAACACCACCGGTCCGGCCGCCGCGGCACTGGCCGCAGCCGGCGCGGAGGTCGTCGCCGCCGACATGGACGACGCGTCCTCCCTGTTCCGGGCCATGACGGGCGCGCACGGCGTGTTCAGCGTGCAGCCCGCGCCGCACGACCCCGGAGCCCCGATGGGCTACAGCACCGAGACCGAGGTGCGGTGGGGTCGCGCGGTCGCCGACGCGGCCAAGGCGGCGGACGTCCGGCACCTCGTCTACGCGTCGCTCGTGGAGGCCTCCGAGCGCACGGGCGTGCCGTCGTTCGACAGCAAGTGGGAGGTCGAGAAGCACATCGCGGCCATCGACCTGCCCGCGACGGTGCTGCGCCCGGCGACGTTCATGGAGGGCCTGGTCGTCTCGAAGGACGTGCTGGACGGCTCGTTCACGCACCTCCTGGAGCCGGACACGAGGTACCAGATGATCGCCGTGGACGACATCGGCGCGTTCGCCGCGCTCGTGTTCGCCGAACCGGCGTCCTACGTCGGCCGCTCGCTGACGATCGCCGGCGACGAGCGCACACCCCGTGAACTCGCGACGGTCCTGGGCCGCGCGCTCGGTCACCCCGTGGCCTACCACCAGATCCCGCTGGACATCATCAGGCAGCACGACCCCGGCCTCGCCGACGTGTTCGACTCCGCCACGGCGGAGAAGGCCGACGTCCCCGTGCTGCGGGCCCTGCACCCCGGGCTGATGACGTTCGAGGCCTGGCTGTCCCGGCACGGCCGGGCGCAGTTGGCGGCGCTCTAGCCGAACCTGGCCACGTGGTGCCACAGCATCTTGAGGAGCTGCGGGTGCTCGTGGCCGCGCGCCTCGCCGATGATCCGCGCGTCGAGGAAGCCGTCCACCGCCAAGCGCCTCCCCAGGTCGACGACCTCCTCGCCCCGGTAGTCGGCCGTCAGGTCCCGGACGGGCAGGCGGAACCCGCGGTGCCACTCGACCGCGCACGGCAGTTCGCCCGCCAGGTCCTCGACGGCCGTGCCGCGGAAGCACGGGTCGAGCA
Organism: Umezawaea sp.; assembly: GCA_035559015.1. Taxonomy (GTDB): domain Bacteria; phylum Actinomycetota; class Actinomycetes; order Mycobacteriales; family Pseudonocardiaceae; genus Umezawaea. The sequence goes on from DATMCA010000022.1 coordinate 4,683, forward strand.
CGAGCGCCTCCACGTCCCGGTCGAGGCGCACCGGACCGTGGACGTGGGCTTCGACGTAGTCGTCGAGCAGGTCCCGGTCGTCCGCCTCGGCCAGTTCGATCAAGGACATCCGCTCCGCCACGCCGAAGTCCACCGGCTCGAACACGCTGTCGGGGTAGCAGAACGTCGTGCGCGCCAGCGCGTCCGCCGTGAGCCGCAGGTGCGCCGACCCGAACCGGATCGCCCCGCCCTCCGGCCGACGCCGGTGGTTGAGCGCCCCGTACTTCGGCCGCCGGACCGCGGGCGCGTCGTCGTACACGCCGCCGAACAGCCTGCTCTCCCACCGCCACCGGTCCCCGCCGGGGTGCGCCGTCAGCCCGCCGTTGCTCGTGCCAGTCTCGAACTGCGACCGGTACACGCCATCGCGTGCGATCCCCGCGAGCGCGCGGTCGGGGTGGAAGTGCAGGTCGACGCGCAGGTCAGGGTCCATCGGCGGCCCGCTGGACAGCGCCGCCACGTGCTCGATCGGGTCCACACCGATGATTGTCCCGGTCTCGGGAGGTCTACCCCTGTGACGAGAGGAGATTCCCATGAGCCTGCCCGAGGTCGTGTCCCGTTCGGAGTGGTTGGAGGCCCGCAAGGCTCTCCTGGTCAAGGAGAAGGCCGCAACGAGGGCCCGTGACGTGCTGAACGCCGAACGCCGCTCGCTGCCGATGGTGCTGGTCGACAAGGACTACGTCTTCGACGGCCCGTCCGGCAAGGTCCGCCTGCTCGACATGTTCCAGGGCCGCCGACAGCTCGTCCTGGGCCACTTCATGTTCGACCCGAGCTGGGACGAGGGCTGCTCGTCGTGCAGCGCGGGCGCGGACGAGGTGTCCGACGGCCTGGTCAGGCACCTGGCCGTCCGCGACACGTCCATGGCCTTCGTCTCCCGCGCCCCCTTGGCGAAGATCGAGGCCTACAGGGCCAAGAAGGGGTGGACGTTCCCCTGGTACTCGTCGTTCGGCAGCGACTTCAACTACGACTTCCACGTCACCCTCGACCCGGCCGTCACCCCACCCGAGTACAACTACAGCCCGGTCGAGGACGCCACACCCGGCGAAGCACCAGGTCAGAGCTTCTTCCTGCGCGACGGCGACCGGGTGTTCCACACGTACTCGACGTTCGCCCGCGGCACCGAGGCGACCGGCGGGTCGTACTACTACCTGGACCTGACCGCGCTGGGCAGGCAGGAGGAGTGGGAACTGCCCAAGGACCGCAGCGCAAACGCCCGCGCAGCCATGCCGAACTTCGAAAGCTGACCCCGCGTCACCTCGTTGGTACGCGATCCGACGAACTTTTCCACTCGTCCGGGTGACTCGCCCAGTCTGCCGCTTCCAGAACGCCCGGAAGCGGCAGAGGGGGTTCGGCATGACACTCGAACCGGTGACCGCGACGAACGACGACCTGCCCGAGCCGTGGTGGCCGAACTCGGCGTGCTCGACCACGGTCGTAGGACTCCGGTGCAGGTCGGCGACGACCCGGCGCAGGAAGCCTGCGACCGCCCGCTCACGCGCCGTCGGTGCTCGCGAGTTCGTCGTGTGCGGCCCGGCGAACCCGCTCGGGGTCGGTCACGGCAGCGCGAGCAGGCGGTCCAGCAGTGCGGCCTGGGCTTTGACGATCTTGGTTCGCGCGACCTCCACGGTGAACCACTCGACCCTGTCCACCTCCGGGAACTCCTTGAGCTGCCCCGACTTCGGTGGCCACTCCAGTTCGAACGTGCCGGGCACCACGTCGGCCGGGTCGAGGTCGGCCCTCAGGGCCCAGGCCGTGATGACCTTGCCGCCGGACTGCTTGACCTCGCCCAACTCCACCAGGTCGCCCTCGGGCACCGGCAGGCCGAGTTCTTCCCGGAACTCGCGGCGAGCGGCGGCCTCCGGGGTTTCGTCGTCCTGGTACTCGCCCTTCGGCACGGACCACGCGTGCTCGTCCTTGCGGGCCCAGAAGGGGCCGCCCATGTGGCCCAGGAGGACCTCCGTGGCCTCGTCCGTTCCGCGGTACAACAGGATTCCCGCACTGCGCTTTCCCGGCATGACCCGATTGTGCCAACCGGGTCACGTTGACAACGCGCGGGCGGCGTTGCCATGCTGGAAGGGAGTCGAGAGGCGCTGCGACGGGCACGGCCCGCCACGCTCGGCTCGCGACTCCAACCCCAAGGGCGCCTCCTGACACAGGAGGCTGGTGGGTTTTGAGTTCCAAGTTGCAGAAGGTCAACGGGATCGAGTTCGCGGTCGCTGACCTGTCGCTGGCGGAGTCCGGTCGGCACCAGATGCGCCTCGCCGAGCAGGAGATGCCCGGTCTGATGGCCACTCGCCGCGAGTTCGCCGCGTCGCAGCCGCTCAAGGGCGCGCGGGTCGCCGGCTCCCTGCACATGACAGTGCAGACGGCGGTGCTGATCGAGACGCTGGTGGCGCTGGGCGCGGACGTGCGCTGGGTGTCGTGCAACGTGTTCTCCACGCAGGACGAGGCCGCGGCGGCCGTCGTGGTGGGCCCGAACGGGACCCCCGAGGAGCCGAGCGGCACGCCGGTGTTCGCCTGGAAGGGTGAAACGCTGGAGGACTACTGGTGGTGCACGGACCAGCTGTTCCAGTTCGCGGACGGGCTGGGTCCGAACATGGTCGTCGACGACGGCGGCGACGCGACCATGCTGGTGCACAAGGGTGTCGAGTTCGAGGCGGCGGGCGCCGTGCCCGCGCCGACCGATGACGACGCGGACGAGTACAAGATCGTGCTGGCCACGCTGGCGAGGTCGCTGACCGAGGACGCGGGCCGGTTCACCCGGATCGCGGCCGCGATCAAGGGCGTCACCGAGGAGACCACGAACGGCGTCAAGCGGCTCTACAAGCTGGCGGCCGACGGGACGCTGCTGTTCCCGGCGATCAACGTCAACGACTCGGTCACGAAGTCCAAGTTCGACAACAAGTACGGCATCAGGCACTCCCTTGTGGACGGTCTGAACCGCGGCACCGACGTGATGATCGCGGGCAAGCTCGCCGTGATCTGCGGGTACGGCGACGTCGGCAAGGGCGCGGCGGAGTCGTTGCGCGGTCAGGGCGCGCGGGTCGTCGTCACCGAGATCGACCCGATCTGCGCGCTCCAGGCGTCGATGGAGGGCCTCGACGTCGTGGCGCTGGAGGACGTGGTCGCGAAGGGCGACATCTTCATCACCACGACCGGCAACCTGGACATCATCATGGCCGCGGACATGGCGAGGATGAAGCACAACGCCATCGTCGGCAACGTCGGCCACTTCGACAACGAGATCGACATGGCCGGGCTGGCGAAGGTCCCCGGCATCGAGAAGATCGAGATCAAGCCCCAGGTGCACGAGTGGCGGTTCCCCGACGGGCACTCCGTCATCGTGCTGTCCGAGGGCCGCCTTATGAACCTGGGCAACGCCACCGGCCACCCCAGCTTCGTCATGTCGAACTCGTTCACCAACCAGACCATGGCGCAGATCGAGCTGTTCACCAAGCAGGGCGAGTACGACCGCCAGGTCTACGTGCTGCCCAAGCACCTGGACGAGAAGGTCGCCCGCCTGCACCTCGACGCGCTCGGCGTGAAGCTCACGAAGCTCACGCCCAAGCAGGCCGAGTACATCGGCGTCGAGGTCGAGGGCCCGTTCAAGACGGACCAGTACCGCTACTAGAACTCCGCCCGCACGCCGAGCAGGCGCACGGGGCGGGTGAGGTCGAAGCGGGTCGTGACGGCCAGTGCGGCGTGTTCGATGTCGGCGGCCGACGAGGTCGGGGTCGGCAGGGTCGTGCTGCGGGTCGCGGTGAAGAACGGGGCGAACCTGATCTTCACCGCGACGCGCACCACAGGTCGTTGTTCGGCGGCCACGTCCTCCGCCACCCGTGCCGCCAAGGCGGTGATCTCGCGGTCGATCTGCGCGCGGTCGGTCAGGTCCTGCTGGAACGTCGTCTCGCGGCTGCGCGACTTCGCGACGTGCGGGGTCGAGGTGACCTCGGTGGCCGCCGCGCCGAGCGCGAGCCGCCGCAGGTGCGGCCCGGTGGCGG
>DATMCA010000023.1:0-13226 GCA_035559015.1 Umezawaea sp.
GAACTGCCGTGGAACGACCGCACGGACGATGCCTACGACATCCTGGGCGCGCGCGCCGTGCTGGACGCCGACCACTCCGGCCTGGACGACGTGAAGGAGCGGATCACCGAGTACCTGGCGGTGCGCCGCAGGCGGACCGACCGCGGCATGGGCGTCGTGGGCGGCCGTCGCAGCGGAGCCGTGCTGGCCCTCGTGGGTCCCCCCGGCGTCGGCAAGACGTCGCTCGGCGAGTCGGTCGCGCGGGCCATGGGCCGCAAGTTCGTCCGGGTCGCCCTGGGCGGCGTGCGCGACGAGGCCGAGATCCGCGGCCACCGCCGCACGTACGTCGGCGCGCTGCCCGGCCGGATCGTCCGCGCCATCACCGAGGCGGGCACGATGAACCCCGTCGTGCTGCTGGACGAGATCGACAAGGTCGGCTCGGACTACCGGGGCGACCCGACGGCGGCGCTGCTGGAGGTCCTGGACCCGGCGCAGAACCACACGTTCCGCGACCACTACCTGGAGGTCGACCTCGACCTGTCCGACGTGGTCTTCCTGGCCACGGCGAACGTGCTCGACACGATCCCGGCGCCGCTGCTCGACCGCATGGAACTCGTGCAGCTCGACGGCTACACCGAGGACGAGAAGGTCACGATCGCCCGCGACCACCTGCTGCCCAGGCAGTTGGAGAAGGCCGGTCTGACGCCCGAGGAGGTCAGCATCACGGACGACTCCCTGCGCAAGCTGGCGGGCGAGTACACCCGTGAAGCCGGTGTGCGGCAACTGGAACGCGGCCTCGCGCGGATCCTGCGCAAGGTCACGGCCAAGGTCGCCGTGGACGAGGACATCCTCCCCGTCGGCGTCGACGTGCCCGACCTGCGCGGTTACCTCGGCAAGCCCAAGCACACGCCGGAATCGGCCGAGCGCACCTCGGTTCCCGGTGTGGCGACGGGCCTGGCCGTCACGGGTGCCGGCGGCGACGTCCTCTTCATCGAGGCCTCGCTGGCGGCCAAGGACTCGGGTGCCAGCGGCGTCACGCTGACCGGGCAGCTGGGCGACGTGATGAAGGAGTCGGCGCAGATCGCGCTGTCGTACCTGCGGTCGCACGACGACGAACTCGGCTTCGGCGTGGGTTCGCTCGCCGACCGGGGCGTCCACATCCACGTCCCCGCCGGGGCCGTGCCGAAGGACGGGCCTTCGGCCGGGGTCACCATGACGACGGCGTTGGCGTCGCTGCTGTCGGGCCGTCCCGTGCGGGCCGACGTGGCGATGACCGGCGAGGTCTCGCTGACCGGCCGCGTCCTGCCGATCGGTGGCGTCAAGCAGAAGCTGCTGGCCGCGCACCGGGCGGGCATCACGACCGTGCTGCTGCCGGCGCGGAACGAGCCCGACCTGGACGACGTGCCCCAGTCGGTCCGCGAGGCGCTGACCGTGCACCTGGTCGCGGACGTCCGCGAAGTCCTGGTCCACGCCCTGGAGCCCGCGACTTCCGCGGTGACCGCCGCGGCGTAGTCCGGACGTGAAAAGGCCCCGCTCGGTCATCCGAGCGGGGCCTTTCCTCGTGCGGCGTCTGAGCCGGACCGCTCAGACGCCGATGTCGATGACGACGCGCGTCGGGTTCTCCAGGACGGTGACCGTCTGCCAGGTCGCCCGGCGGTAGCCGAGACCCACGGTCAACTGCCCCTCGAAGTCACCCGTGATCGCGAACGCCTGGACGTTCGACAACTGCGGGGTGGTGAACTTCCGCGAGCCGGTGTACGTCGGGTCGCCGTTGTCGTCGTGCGCGCCGGCCGGCCGGGTCACGACCTGGTAGAAGTACGTGCCGGGCAGGTCGACCGGCTTGCCGGAGCCGTCGTAGAACAGCTCGGGCACGACATCCCCGAACGTCTCCCCCGGCCGGGGTCCCGCGAAGTCCAGCACGATCCGGTCGTACGTCGCGTGCGCCCCCACCCGCACGTTCGTGAGCAACGGCGTGCCCTGTGCCGCGGACGCCGTGGACACCCCCGACGCGACAGCGGTCAACGCGGCGAACAACACGACGACCGCACGCAAACGAACCCTCATGGCTACCCCTCCCCAAGCGTGGCCAGAAAGCGCTCCGCCCCGAGGAGCGCCTTCCCCATTAGAGACGCCCGACGGCCCCCGTGGTTGCGAACACGGGAAACTGCGCCGTCCGAGTGGTCCCACTAGGCTCGGATCGACCGATGATCACCAGTGGAGGACCCGATGAGCCTTGAGCGCCCCGTTGCTCCCGATCCCTACTCGCTGCTGCCGGTGGTGCCCTCGTTCAGCGTGACGTCGACCGACGTGCGCGACGGCGGGACGTTGCCGCAGGCGCAGGTGTTCGCGGGCGGCAACACGTCTCCCCAGTTGAGCTGGTCCGGTTTTCCCGAGGCGACCAAGAGCTTCGTGGTGACGTGCTTCGACCCGGACGCGCCGACGCCGTCGGGGTTCTGGCACTGGGTGGCGGTGAACCTGCCCGCGTCCGTGACCGAGTTGGCGACCGGCGCGGGTGAGTCGGACGACACGTTGCCGGGCGGGGCGTTCCACGTGCGCACGGACTACGGCACGCGGGCGTTCGGCGGCGCGGCGCCGCCGGAGGGGGATCCGGCGCACCGGTACTTCTTCGTGGTGCACGCCGTGGATGTCGAGAAGCTGGACGTCGACGGGGACGCGTCGCCCGCCGTGGTGAGCTTCAACCTGGCGTTCCACACGCTCGCGCGGGCAATCATTACCCCCGTCTTTCAGCAGACCTGAGCGGGAATCGCACGGCCGTCCTGCCCGTTTGAGAGAGTAGGCACCCTCACCTACCAGGCAGGACGGCATCGTGCGGCACTTCGACCTCGTCATCATCGGCAGCGGCTCCGGGAACTCCATCCCCGACGAGCGGTTCGCGGACCAGCAGATCGCGATCGTCGAGAAGGGTGTCTTCGGCGGCACGTGCCTGAACGTCGGGTGCATCCCGACGAAGATGTTCGTGCACACCGCGGACGTGGCGTCGACCCCGCGCGGGGCGGCGAAGTTCGGTGTGGACGAGCACTTGGACGGCGTGCGGTGGCCGGACGTGCGGGACCGGATCTTCGGCCGCATCGACCCGATCTCGGCGGGCGGCTTGCGCTGGCGGTCCGAGGACAACGCGAACGTGACCGTCTACCAGGGCACCGCGAAGTTCGTCGGCCCGAAGACGCTCGACACCGGCACCGGTGAGGTCATCACCGCCGACCGGTTCGCGATCGGCGCGGGCAGCAGGCCGGTCATCCCGGACGTCGTCGACCTCGACACGATCGACTACCACACCAGCGACACCGTGATGCGGCTCGAAGAGCTGCCCAAGAGCATGGTCATCCTGGGCAGCGGGTTCGTCGCGAACGAGTTCGCGCACGTGTTCTCGTCGTTCGGCGTGAAGGTCACGATGATCGCCCGCTCGGACATGCTGCTGCGCCACGAGGACCACGAGATCGCCGAGCGCTTCACGGCGCTGGCCGCCGAGAAGTGGGACGTGCGGTTGCAGCGCAAGACCGTCCGCGCCGAGCGGATCGACGGCGGCCTCCGCCTGCACCTGGAGGGCCCGGACGGCGCCGAGGTCGTGGAGGCCGAGACGCTGCTGATCGCCGTCGGCCGCACCCCGAACACCGACCTGCTCGACCTGGAGCGGACCGGCGTGACGACGCACCCGGACGGCCGGATCGTCGTGGACGAGTACCAGAGGACGGTCGTGGACGGCATCTACGCGTTCGGCGACATCAGCTCCGAGTACCAGCTCAAGCACGTCGCGAACCACGAAGGTCGCGTCGTCCAGCACAACCTGCTGCACCCGGACGCGCCGAAGAAGTCGGACCACCGGTACGTCCCGTCGGCCGTGTTCTCGTCACCGCAGATCGCGTCCGTCGGCCTCACCGAGGAGCAGGCGGTCGAGCAGGGCGTCAGGTACGTGAAGGGCACGCAGGCGTACGCGTCCATCGCCTACGGCTGGGCCATGGAGGACACGAGCGGCTTCGCCAAGGTCCTCGCCGACCCGACCACCGGCAAGCTCCTCGGCGCCCACATCATCGGCCCGCAGGCCCCGACCGTCATCCAGCCCCTCATCCAGGCCATGAGCTTCGGGCTGGACGCCCGCACCATGGCCAAGGGCCAGTACTGGATCCACCCGGCCATGCCGGAACTCGTCGAGAACGCCCTGCTGAACCTGCCGCTGGACTAGTCGGACGGTGCGCGGACGGCCGCGATGGAACGGTGAGCAGCACGACCAAGCCCGCCGGCACGACCATCGAGACCGTCCGCGACAGCGCGGAGGATCGCTCCGCAGTCGCTGCTCAGGTCGTGCTCGGTGATCGTCCTGCTCATGCGGCCGTTCTACACCGTGCGCGGACGGCCCGCGATGGAGCCGAGTGCGGTGAGCAGCACGACCAGGCCCGCCAGCACGACCATGGAGGCCGTCCACGTGCCCGTCGAGTCGCGGAGCAGGCCGAACGCGAACGGGCCGGTGGCCGCGAGCAGGTAGCCGATGCTCTGGGTCATGGCGGAGAGGCGGGCGGTGTCGGCGGTGGTCGCGGAGCGGAGCGACACCAGGACGATGGCGAGCGGGAACATGCCGCCCATGCCCAGGCCGACGAGCAGCACCCACAGGCCCGGCAGGGCTCCCGGTGCGAAGGCCAGGCCCAGCACGCCGGACAGCGAGAGCGCGCCGAGGACGATCACCATCCCGGTCTGCGAACGCCAACGGGCGGCCAGAGGCGGGACGACGAAGCTGACCGGGACGCCCAGCACCACGGTGATGGCCAACAGGAAACCGGCCGTGGTGCGGTCGACGCCCGCGTCGCCGAGGATCGCGGGGAGCCAGCCCATCACCGTGTAGGCGAGCAGCGCCTGGGTGCCGAAGAACACCGTCATGACCCACGCCAGCGGGCTGCGCAGCAGCGAACGGCCGGGCGGTGGGCCGGTGACGCGACCCGTCACCCCGCGGCGGGATCCGGCCAGCCACAGGAGGAGCGCGGCGAGGGAAAGCAGGGCCCACGCGCCGACGGCCGGGCGCCAACTGCCGAAGAAGGCTTCGAGCGGTGGGGTGAGGGCGGCGCCCAAGCCCGCGCCCGCGGCCATCGCAGCGGTGTAGATGCCCGTGATGACACCGATCTTCGTGGGGAACGAGTCCTTCACGACGACGGGGATGAGGACGTTGCAGACGGCGATGCCCGCGCAGGCGATGAACGTGCCGCCGAGCACCACGAACGGGCCGTCTACCACGCGCAGGAGCAGCCCGAGGGTCAACACCAGGAGGGCCGCGCCGACCGCGCGCTTGAGGCCGAGGCGCCTGCCCACCCACGGTGCCGCGAAGGCCGCGGCACCGAAGCAGAGCACGGGAACGGCGGTGAGCAGGCTCGTCCAGCCCGCCGAAACCCCGAGACCGGCCCTGACGTCGCCCAGTACCGAGGCGAGACTGGTCACGGCGGGTCGCAGGTTCGCGGCCGCGAGGGTGACGCCGGCCGCCAACAGGATGCCCCCGGTGACCGCCACTTGTCGGTGTCGTCCTACGGGTTCAACCACTCCGTGTACCCGAACCGTCGCGGAGACACCACTATCGGTGGCAGTGTTGTCACTCGACGGTATCGATCGCGGAATCGTCACCCGACTACTGTCCCAGACATGGGATGTTCGGATGAAAGGACTTTGCTGTGCCATTGGCCACTACCCGGCGGGCGGGCCTCGTCGATCAGGTGATCGACCAGATGAGAGGTGCGATCAGCAGCGGCGAATGGCCGGTCGGCCGCCGCATCCCGCCGGAGCCGGAGCTGGTGCAGGCTCTCGGCGTCGGGCGCAACACGGTGCGCGAGGCCGTGCGAGCGCTTTCCCACGCGGGACTGCTGGAAGTGCGGCAGGGGGACGGCACGTTCGTCCGCGCCACGAGCGAGATCTCCGGCGCGGTGCGGCGGCTGTGCGGCACCGAGCTGCGCGAGGTGCTCCAGGTGCGCCGCACGCTGGAGGTCGAGGGCGCGCGGCTGGCCGCGACGCACCGGACCGACGACGAACTGCGCAGGCTGACCGCGCTGCTGGCGGAGCGCGACGCGGCCATGGCCGCCAAGGACTGGGAGCGGATGATCGAGCACGACGCCGCCTTCCACGGCCTGCTCGTCCAGGCGTCGCACAACACCCTGTTGACCGAGCTGTACCGAGGCCTGAACGAAACCGTGCGCGCGAGCATCACGGCGACCGTCGACGAGGACCTCGACCCGCCGGTGTCGCACATGGGCCTGCTGGACGCCGTGCGCGACCGCGACCCGATTCGCGCGGCCGCCGAGGCAAGCGGTTTCCTGGAGGACATCCTGCAACGACACGGCGAGTGAGGTCGCGGACCGGAACCGTCCGCGATCAACCCTATGGTGGACCCCATGGAGTCCTATCGCATCGAGATCCCGCAGTCGCAGCTCGACGACCTCCAAGCCCGGCTCGCGAACACCCGCTGGCCCGCTGAACCCGAGGGCACCGGTTGGGCCGACGGTGTACCCGTCGCGTACCTGAAGGACCTCGTCGAGCACTGGCGCACGCGCTACGACTGGCGCCACTGGGAAGCGCGGCTCAACGCGTTCCCCCAGTTCACCACGACCATCGACGGAGCGAACGTCCACTTCCTGCACGTCCGCTCCGCGAACGAGGACGCGCTGCCGCTGATCGTCACCCACGGCTGGCCCGGCTCGGTCGTCGAGTTCCTGGACGTGGTCGAGCCGCTGTCGCGCGACTTCCACCTGGTCATCCCGTCCATCCCCAACTACGGCTTCTCCGGCCCCACCAGGGACACGGGGTGGGGCGTGCGGCGCATCGCGAACGCGTGGGCCGAGCTGATGGCGGAACTGGGCTACGACCGCTACGGCGCGCAGGGCGGCGACTGGGGGTCGTTGATCTCGCGCGAACTGGGGATCGTCGACGCGGAGCACGTGGTCGGCGTGCACCTGAACATGCTGATCACGTTCCCCGGCGACGACCTGAGCGGCCTGACCCCGGACGACCTGGCCCGGCTCGGCGGGCTCCGGGAGTTCGCCGACGACGGCGGGGGCTACCAGCGGATCCAGGGCACCCGGCCGCAAACGCTCGCCTACGGGCTCACCGACTCCCCGGTCGGCCAGCTCGCGTGGATCATCGAGAAGTTCAAGGAGTGGACCGATTCGAAGAACGTGCCGGAGGAGGCGATCGACCGCGACCTCCTGCTCACCAACGTGATGGTCTACTGGCTCACCGCCACCGGCGGCTCGTCCGCCCGGCTGTACAAGGAGGCGATGTCGTCCGTGGCGCAGGTCGAGGTCTCGACGACGCCGACCGCACTGGCCGTGTTCCCGGCCGAGGTGATGCTGCCGGTGCGGACCATCGCGGACAGGACGAACAACATCGTGCGGTGGACGGAGTTCGACCGGGGCGGCCACTTCGCCGCGCTGGAGGAACCCGACCTGCTGGTGGAGGACGTCCGCGCCTTCTTCGGGGGGCTGGCGTGAAGCCGTTCCGCGTCGACGTCCCGCAGTCGCGGTTGGACGACCTCGACCGGCGGCTGGCGAACACCCGATGGCCCGCCGAGCCCGAGGGCACCGGCTGGGCCGACGGCGTCCCCGTGGCGTACCTGAAGGACCTCGTCGAGCACTGGCGCACGCGCTACGACTGGCGCCACTGGGAAGCGCGGCTCAACGCCCACCCCCAGTTCACCACCACGATCGACGGAGCGAACGTCCACTTCCTGCACGTCCGCTCCGCGAAGGAGAACGCGCTGCCGCTGCTCATCACGCACGGCTGGCCCGGCTCGGTCGTCGAGTTCCTGGACGTGGTCGAGCCGCTGTCGCGCGACTTCCACCTGGTGATCCCGTCGATGCCGAACTTCGGCTTCTCGGGGCCCACCGACGACACCGGGTGGACGACCGACCGGATCGCGGCGGCGTGGGCCGTGCTGATGGCGGAGCTGGGCTACGACCGGTACGGCGTGCAGGGCGGCGACTGGGGTGCGAGCATCTCGCGGACGTTGGGGGTGGTCGACGCGGAGCACGTGGTCGGCGTGCACGTGAACTTCCTGCTGGCGAGGCCGCCTGCCGACCGTTCCGGGTTCTCCGAGGACGACCGGGCGCGGCTGGCGAAGCTCGACGACTTCCGCGCCGAGGGGACCGGGTACCAGGCGATCCAGGGCACCCGCCCGCAAACTCTCGCCTACGCCCTGACCGACTCCCCCGTCGGCCAGCTCGCGTGGATCATCGAGAAGTTCAAGGAGTGGACCGATTCCGACGAGCTGCCGGAGGACGCGGTCGACCGCGATCGGTTGCTCACCAACGTGATGGTCTACTGGCTCACCGCCACCGGGGGCTCGTCCGCCCGGATCTACAAGGAGTCCCCGCGCGCTTTTACCGAGCCGTCGAGCACGCCGACAGCGGTCGCCGTGTTCCCGGCGGAGATCGCCCGGTCGGTGAGGTCGTTGGTGGACAAGACGAACAACATCGTCCGGTGGACGGAGTTCGACCGGGGCGGCCACTTCGCCGCCCTGGAGGAACCCGACCTGTTCGCCGAGGACGTCCGCGCGTTCTTCCTGGGCCTGTAGATGCTGACCGCGCGAACGCTCAACCGCACCACGCTCGCCCGGCAGATGCTGCTGGAACGGCACGACCTGCCGCCCGACCAGGCGATCGAGCGCCTGGTCGGGTTGCAGGCCCAGGCGACCTGGTCGCCGTACCTCGCGCTGTGGTCGCGGCTCAAGGGCTTCGACGCCGACGTGGTCGGCGCGATGCTGGTGGACCGCACGGCCGTCCGCATGACGCTGATGCGCGGCACCCTGCACCTCGTCACCGCGCGGGACTGCGTGCTGCTGCGGCCGGTGGTCCAGCCGATGCTGACCCGCACGGCGATGACCACCTTCACCCGTGGCCTCAAGGGCGTGGAGATCGCCGAACTCGTCGGGGCCGCCAAGGTGTTGCTCGACGAGACGCCGATGACCAACGCGCGACTGGCCGCCGCGCTCACCGAACGGTGGCCGGACCACGGGCTCAGCGCGCTCGGCGGGCTGCTCCAACTCCTGCTGCCGATGGTGCAGGTGCCACCACGCGGGGTGTTCGGGCGCGGCGGACCACCGGTCCACGCCGCCGCGTCGACCTGGCTGGGCGCGGACATCCCGGCCGAGGCCGCGCCGGACGAGGCCGTGCTGCGCTACCTAGCGGTGTTCGGACCGGCGACGGTCGCGGACGTCGCGGCGTGGTCGCGGCTGACCGGGGTGCGGGCGGTGGTCGACCGGCTGGACCTGAAGACCTACCGCGACGAGGCGGGCCGGGAGCTGCTGGACGTGCCGGACGGCGTGATCGCGGACCCGGAGACGCCTGCACCGCCGCGGTTCCTGGCCGACTTCGACAACGTGCTGCTGTCGCACGCCGATCGGACGCGGGTCATGAGCGACGAGCACCGGAAGCGCTGGAGCGGGGTGGGGAACGGCGTGTTCCCACCGAGCTTCCTGCTCGACGGGTTCCTCGCCGGCACCTGGAAGGCCGACAAGGGCGTCCTCACGATCACGCCGTACCGCAAGGTGTCCAAGAAGGACCAGAACGCCCTGACGCGGGAAGGCTTGGCACTGCTGGGTTTCCTCGCCCCCGGCGAGGACCACGACGTGCGGTTCACGTGCTGACCGTGCCCCCGTCGTTCGCCGAGTCGACGATCGGCCGCGAGGGCGAAGCGGGTCGCGAGTGGATCGACTCGCTGCCCGCGCTGACGGAGGAACTCCTGGACCGCTGGTCCTGCACGCCGTCGGGGCCGGTGTTGCACGGCTTCGTCGGCGTGGTGGTTCCGGCTCGTCGGGCGCACGGCTCGGAGGCGGTCCTCAAGCTGTCGTTCCCCTCGCCCCTCAACGCGGCCGAGCCGGTGGCGCTGGCGGCGTGGAACGGCGAGGGCGCCGTCCGCCTGCTGGAACGGGACGACGACCGGTACGCGATGCTCCTGGAACGCCTGCACCCGTTGCGCGAGAGGGTGTCCGACCCGTTCACCGCGGTCGGGCGGCTGGCCCGCAGGCTGGCCGTGCCCGCGCCGCCCGGCGTGGCGAGCCTGGCCGACCGGGCACTGCGGTGGGTGGACGAGATGCCCGCGCACGCCGGCCGCGTCGGGAACCCGTTGGGGCGCAGGGTGATGGACGCCGCGCTGGCGAACGCCCACGAGATGGCGGCCGACCAGCCGTCGCTCCTGGTGCACGGCGACCTGCACCTCGGGAACCTGCTGCACCGCGACGGCGACCTGACCGCCGTCGACCCGAACGGCTTCGTCGGCGACCCGGCCTACGAGTTCCTGCCGCTGCTGCGCGGGGAGTGGTTCAACGGCCCGCCGGAGGTCGACCGGTGGATCGCGGAATTCGCCGAGGCGGCCGGGGTCGACCGCGAGCGGGTGCGGCGGTGGGCGCAGGTGCGGGCGGCCGAGTCGGCGCTCTGGTCACGGAGCCTGGACGAGCCGGACCTGGTCACCGCCGTGGTCGACGCCGTTGCCGCCGACCTCGCCTGACGCGGTGCTGCGCTGGTCCCAGCAGCCCCTGAGCGACGCCAGCGTGGCCGTGATGGCGGGTCGTCTGCTGGCCTTGGTGCGCCACATCGCGAACAGCCTCCGGGTCGGGGTCGGGTGCAGCGGGACGGCGCGGACGGTCGGTGGTAGGGCGCCCCTGCCGAGCCTGGGCAGGAGGCCCACGCCGATCCCGCGCCCCAGCAGCGCCAACTGGGTCTCGTACTCGCCGACGCGGTGCGCCAGGTCCGGTTCGATGCCCGCGCCGCGGAACGTCTTGACCAGCCAGTCGTGGCAGATCGTGCCCTCCGGCTGGCAGATCCAGCGCTGGTCGGCCAGGTCTTCCGGCACGAGGAACGGGCGGTCGGCGAGCGGGTGCGCCAGGGGCAGCACCACGTCCGCGTGGTCCTGGCCGAGCGTGGTGCGGGACAACGACTCCGGCACGGCCAGCGGCGCGTTGTCCCAGTCGTGGGTGACGGCCAGGTCCAACTCGCCGCGGGCCACGGCCTCCAGCGCGTCCGGCGGGTCCAGTTCGACCGTGCGGACGTCCAGTGCCGGGTGGTGGGCGATCAGGTCGACCAGGACGACCGGCAGCAGGCCGCGCGCGGCCGTGGCGAACGCGCCGATGGTCAACGTGCCGACGGCCGCGCCGCGCTGCTCCTCCAGCGTCACCTCGGCCTCCTCGACCAGCGCCAGCACCTGCGCGGCCGTCGCCGCCAGCCCGAACGCGGCGTCGGTCAGCACGACCCCGCGACCCCGGCGTTCCAGCAGCGTGGTGCGGGTTTCGCGTTCCAGCTTGGCGATCTGCTGGGACACCGCGGAGGGCGTGAAACCCAGCACGGACGCCGCCGCGCCGACCGATCCGTGGGTCGCGACGGCGTGCAGCGCGCGGAGTCTGCCGAGATCCATCATGTAGCAATGCTAAACCCTTGGGTGAAGCAGATATCGCTAGTGCTTAACTGTCAGCGACCCCAGACTCGGACGGGTGAAACCACGGCACGCCGCTCTCGCGGTCCTCGTCGCGGCCATCTGGGGCGTCAACTTCGTCGCCATCGAGATCGGCCTGCAGAACTTCCCGCCGCTGCTGTTCTCCGGCCTCCGCTTCCTCGCCGCCGCCGTGCCCGCCGTGTTCCTCGTCGGCCCGCCGAGGGTCGCGTGGAAGTGGGTCGTCGCGGTCGGGCTGATCCTCGGTGTCGCGAAGTTCGGCTTCGTGTTCACCGGCATGTACGCCGGGATGCCCGCCGGCCTGTCCTCGCTGGTGCTCCAGAGCCAGGCGATCTTCACCGTGGTGTTCGCCGTCGTGCTGCTGCGCGAACGGCCGCGCCGCGCGCAGCTGATCGGCATCGGGGTCGCCTCGGTCGGCATCCTGGTGATCGCGCTCGACTACGGCGTCGGCAGCCCGCTCGGCGCGTTCGCGCTGGTCATCGCGGGCGCGGCCTGCTGGGGGCTGTCCAACGTGGTCACCCGCCACGCGAAGCCGCCGGACGCGCTGAGCTTCATCGTCTGGGTCAGCGCGGTCGCCGTCCTGCCGCTGCTGGGGCTGTCGCTGCTGGTCGAGGGCGTCGACGCGGACCTGGCCGCGCTGGCCGCGTTCGACTGGTCCGGCGCGGCGACGCTCGGGTACGTCGCGTGGATCTCCACGCTGCTCGGCTTCGGCGTGTGGGGGTTCCTGCTGCGCGAGTACGACGCGGGCACCGTCGCGCCCTTCTCGCTGCTGGTGCCGGTCGCGGGCATGCTGTCCGCGTGGCTCGTCCTCGGCGAGGAGCTGACCCTGTTGCGCTGCACCGCCGGGCTGCTGGTGATCGCGGGCATGGCGAGCACCGCGATCAAGCCGCGTCAGCCGGAACCCGGCAACGCGCCCTCTCTGGCGGCGTTCAACAGGGTCAGCGTCCTCTCGAAGTCCGGGAGCGACTTGATGAACCCGTCGAGCATCACCTGCGAGTCCCCGCCGCCGTCGCGGTAGATCTTCACGCACTCGCGGGCGCCGGGCACGAGCAGCGCCAGTCCCGCCTTCCAGGACCGGGCGACCTCGGGGCCCGGCGGTTCGGGGAACGCCACCGCCTCCTCGCTCCGCGCACTGGCCTTCTCGCAGGCGTCCACGATCCGCGCGGTGTCCTCCGCCTCGAACGCCTTGAACACCTCGTCGCTCGCGACCCGGACGGCCATGAACCGGTCGAACCCCCCGCCGTACTGCCAGGTGTTGACCGCCTGGTCGGTGTCCACCGCCTGCTCGGGACCCCCGTCCGGCAGCAGCGAGGCCGCCTGCGGCGCCTTCGGCCACCAGAGCACCGCGACCGCGGACACCACCAGCACGGCGACGACCGCCGGTCGGCCCGAACCCCCTTGCGGGACAACGACGTCCCGCGCGAACGCCGCTCCGAGGAGCGCCGCCACGACACCGAGCACCGGCAGCACCTGCAACGGTCGGGCGGCCAGCACGCTGTCGACCCGCCACCTGTCCAGGTGCAGCGCCCACATCCCCAGGCAGCCCACCAGCCCGACGACCCACGTGGCGAGCAGCGCCGTGACCAGCTCGGACCGCCGGGCCACGAGCACGGCCACCAGCACCTGGACGACGACCACCGCCACGAGTTCCCACGCCGCCCGCGCCGTCGCCGCCTCGGGCGTGGCGCCCGCGGTGGCCGACAGACCCACCGCGACCAAGCCCCACACCACTCCGCCGACCAAGCCCGCGAGCACGCCGAGCCGCACGGCCCCCCGGCCCAGGAGCACCGGCACGAGCCACAGCAGCACCACCGCGG
>DATMCA010000024.1:0-2773 GCA_035559015.1 Umezawaea sp.
CGTTCGTCGGGTCGGACGAGGCGTCGATGCGGGGCAGTGCCGTGAGGAAGTGCAGCTTCTGCGGCGACAGGCCGCGACCGGGCCTGCCGGGCGGGACGTTCACCGCCACCTTGCGGTCCACGTCGGACTCGCTCGGGTCACCGAGGCGCAGTTCGAACCTCGTGCCGAGCGCGTCCTTCATGGCCGGGCGGATCTCGGCCCAGCGGTTCGCGGCGATGACGACGTGCACGCCGAAGGACAGGCCCTGCGCGGCGAGCTGCTGCACGAGCGGTTCGAGGGTCTCGAACTCCTGGCGGAAGTTCATCCAGCCGTCGACGATCAGGAACGCGTCGCCGAAGGCGTCGTCCTTGATCTCGCCGCGGCGCTTGCGGTTGCGGAACTCGACCATGGAGTCGATGCCCTGCGCGCGGAACCGCTGCTCGCGCTCGGAGATCAGACCGGTCAGCTCGGCGACCATGCGGCGCGCCTTGTCCACGTCCAGCCTGCTGGCGAAACCACCGACGTGCGGCATCCGCTCCAGCGCGGCGAGCGTGCCGCCACCGAGGTCGAGGCAGTAGAACTGGACTTCCTGCGGGGTGTGCGTGAGCGCCATCGACGTGATGAGCGTGCGCAGCATCATCGACTTGCCCGACTGCGGGCCGCCGACGATCGCACCGTGACCGGCGGCACCGGAGAAGTCCGCCCACAGCAGGTCGCGGCGCTGCTCGAACGGCTTGTCCACGACGCCGATGGCGACCTGGAGCTTGCCGTTGGTGACGAAGCCGGGCGACGTGAGGCCGCGGTCCTCGGTGGGCTGCAACGGGGGCAGCATCGTGTCCAGCGACGGCGGTTCGTTCAGCGGGGGCAGCCACACCTCGTGCGCGGGAGGACCCTGGCCGACCAGCTTGTTGACGATCACCTCAAGCTGGCTCGGCTCGTTGCTGTCCTCCTTCTTCTCCTCCACGACCTGCTGGACGGGCCGCACCGGTTCCTTGGGGATCTCGATGTAGTCCGGCACGAAGTAGCGGGGCCGCTTGTCACCGCTGACCGCGGCGGTCGGGCCCGCGGCCTGGAGACCGGCGGGCCGGTACGGGCCGGACACGTAGAGGGCCTTGAACCGGACCAGCGGCGAACCCTGGATGCCCAGGTAGCCGGAACCGGGGATGGGCGGCAGCTCGTACGCGTCGGGCACGCCGATCGCCGCGCGCGACTCGGCCGCGGAGAACGTCTTCAGGCCGATCCGGTAGGACAGGAACGTGTCCAGACCGCGCAGCTTGCCCTCTTCCAGGCGCTGCGACGCGAGCAGCATGTGGATCTGGAGGGATCGACCGACTCGACCGATCTGGAGGAAGATGTCGATGAAGTCCGGCTTGGCCGTCAGCATCTCGGAGAACTCGTCGATGCAGATGAACAGCGCGGGCAGCGGGTCGAGGTCGGCGCCGTTCTCACGGGCCTTCTCGTAGTCCCAGACGTTCTTGTAGTTGCCCTTCGCCAGCACTTCCTGGCGCCGGGACACCTCGCCCGCGATGGCGTCCTTCATGCGGTCGACCAGCGTCAGGTCGCCCGCGAGGTTGGTGATCGTCGCGGCGACGTGCGGCGCCTTGTCCAGACCGAGGAACGTGGCACCACCCTTGAAGTCGACGAGGATCATGTTGAGCGAGGTCGACGAGTGCGTGGCCAGCATGCCCAGCACGAGGGTGCGCAGGAACTCGGACTTGCCGGAACCGGTCGCGCCGATGCACAGGCCGTGCGGACCCATGCCCTCCATCGCGGATTCCTTGATGTCCAGCTCGACCTGCTGACCGAACTCGCCGATGCCGAACGGCACCCGGTAGCGGTCGCGCACCGGCCTCGGCCGCCACGCCTGCTGCACGTCGAACGTCATCGGGTCGCCCGGGATGTTCAGGAACTCCAGCAGCGGCGGGTTGTTGCTCATCGACAGCGGGTCCTCTTCGCTGCCACCGGTGTCGACGCCGCCGACCCGGTACGGCGAGAGGCGGCGGGCGAGGGCTTCGACCTCGACCAGGCTCAGCCAGTCCGGGCGGCCGAACCACTCGACGCCGCTGGCGCTGCGGGCGCCGAGCTTGTCGTCCTCGATCACCAGCCGCAGACCGCGGCGGGCGGTCAGGTTGCCCAGCGACTCCGACAGGTCGAGCAGCGTCACGCCGACGAGGCCCTCTTCGAGCAGGATCTGCTCTTCGCGGGTCACGTCGCCGTCGTCGATCACGATCACGATGTGCGGCTGGTCGGCGGGCGGCGGCGCGTTGCGGGTGAACCGCTGGCGGTCGCGCAGCTGCTCGTCCAGCATCTGCTCGACCTCGGCGAGCGAGCCCGCCATCATCCGCATCTGGCCGATGCCGTCGACGATCGTGGGGTGCTGCACGTGCGGCAGCCACTTCGCCCACTCCCACTGGGCCTTGGTGCGGCCGGTGGTGACGACGGCGATCAGCAGGTCGTCCGGGCAGTGGAACGTGGCGAGCTGGGCCAGCAGCGCCCTGGCCAGGCCGCGCTTGATCTCGGTGTCGCCGATCAGGCCGACCGCGGCGAACCCGCGCAGCGCGATGGAGATCGGCAGCTCGGGCACGAGCGAGTGGGCGCGCACGAAGCGGCGCAGCGCCAGCGTGGCGATCGGTTCCAGCTCCTCGACGGGGCCGGTCTGCGGCGGCACGAGCCGGGTGGCCAACCGCTGCGAGCCGCGGCCCGCGCGCAGGTGGCAGAAGTCGGGGTCGTTCTGCCTGCGCTCCCACATCCGCCTGGTGGTGGCGAGGGACCACAGCATCTGCGGGTCGGGGTG
>DATMCA010000025.1:0-6945 GCA_035559015.1 Umezawaea sp.
TGCCGCTGCTGGTCGTCGCGGTGGTCGGCACCGCGCTGGCCTACGCGTCGGGCATCACCGCCTCCGGGATCCTCGGGTCGCGGCTCGGGTCGTTCATCGGGCTGCTGGAGGTGGTCTCGGCCTCCCTGTTCGCCTGGCTCCTGCTGGGGGAAGCGCTTTCCCCGCTCCAGTTCGCGGGCGGCGCGCTGATCCTCGCGGGCATCGCCTCGGTCCGCGCCGAACGACCGGCCGAAGTGGTCGCGGTTCCCGCGTTCAGCACCACCCACCCCTGATCGGGGCGGCATGCTGTTCGGCATGACGAAGGACGTGCGGGAGTTCTGGGACGCTCAGGCCGCGAGCTTCGACGAGGAGCCGGATCACGGGCTGCTCGATCCGGAGGTCCGCGCCGCGTGGGCGGAGGTGCTGCTGCCCGAGATGCCGCGGGCGCCGGCGCGGGTGGTCGACCTGGGGTGCGGGACCGGCAGCGTCACGTTGTTGTTGGCCCGGGCGGGTCACGACGTGCACGGCGTGGACCTGTCCGATGGGATGGTCGCGGCGGCGAGGGCCAAGGTGGGTGCTTCGGCGCGGGTGAGCCGGGGTGACGCCGCGGATCCGCCGTTCGAGCCCACGTCGGTGGACGTCGTGTTCGCCCGGCACGTCCTGTGGGCGTTGCCGGACCCGGACACCGCGGTGGCCCGCTGGGTGCGGCTGCTCCGCCCCGGCGGTCGGCTGGTCCTGGTCGAGGGACTGTGGTCCACCGGCTCCGGGATCAGCGCCGCCAGGTGCCGCGACCTCGTGGGACGGCACCGGGAGGAGGTCGTGGTCAAACGGTTGGACGACCCCGGGCTGTGGGGTGGGCCCATCTCGGACGAGCGGTACCTGGTGACCAGCCCGAACTGAGACGCGATGCGCGATCGAGTCGAATGGTCCAAACCAGTGAACTCCGCGCTCCGCCCGGTGCGCCGGTGGTAGCGTCCCGGTGGATTTCGGTCGAAGATCCATTCGTGGTGTCGACGGGGCGAAAGCGGGTTTGCTGGTGCGGAAGTTCGTTGCGGCAGCGGGAATGTCGGTTGTGAGCCTGGTGCTGTGCGTCGCGATGGCACCCGGAATCGCGGGCGCGCAGCGGGAGCGCGGTGGTGAGTGCCGGACCCCGTCGATCGATCGCTTCCAGCAGTGGCTGGCCAGCGGGGAGGGCGCCACGGTGCCCGCGACCGGCAGTCTGCTGACTCCCGCTCGCCACGGGTACGCGGCCAGGGTGTCGTTCCTCAACGCCGAGTGGCACGTCGTGGTCCTCTGGCTGGCCAACGAGTTCGAGGCCCAGGTCGACCTGAGCCGGTCGGCCGGCTTCTGGCTGACCTACAGCGCGACCGACGACGTGTACCTCCAGTTGCGCCCCGCTTCGCACTGGAGCGGCGGTGACAAGTGGCTCACGCTCGTGCCCTCCACCGGTGGGCGCACGGTGACCAGGTTCTTCGGCTTCCGGTCGGAGGCGTGGACCACCCTCCCGGAACTCGGGAAGCCGGCGTACTCGTTCGAGTCCGCCCTCCACGAGGCGCGCGGGTTCGTGTTCGTCGGCAAGACCCCCAACGAACTGGAGTTCCGCGGCCTGCGCGTGCACGGCTACCGGCCACCCTGCCTGTGACGGTCCACTGAGGACTTGACGGCACCGCCTCCGGGCCCTGGTGGGCCCGGAGGCGGTTCGATCAGGCGCAGGCCAGCGGGTCGACCTGGAAGCCCGGCTCCGTCCGCGGTCCGACGACCGGGGTGCGCGACGTCTCGGTCGCCACGCCGTCGGCTACGGCGTAGGTGACCCGCTCACCGCTGTAGACCCCGTTGTCCCAGTCGAGCAGCCCTCGGACGGTGACGAGTCGGCGGGCGTCGCCGTCGGCCTCGCAGCCGTACCCGGAGAGGGCGCTGATGCCGCCGCCCTCCCACAGCGCCAGCGTCGACCCGTCCGGCAAGGTCACCGGCCGCAGACCGCCGTACAGGCCCCACACGCTGAACTTCACGGTGTTCGCGCCGACCGACTCGGTCACCACGACCTCGTCGCTGCCGTCGTCGTTCAGGTCGACCACGCGCAACGGCTGCACACCGGTGTAGGAGTTCAGCGGCGCATGGGCGGTCAGCCTGATGCCGCGGATCGTGGCGACGAGGAACTGCTCGTTCGGGTTGCCCGCGATGGTTTCGGCGACCACCCGGTCGAGACGGCCGTCCCCGTTGAGGTCGGCCTGGACGGTCACCTGGTCCGCCGCGCTCGCCGGCGCGGCGAAGGCGACGACGGAGGTGACGGCGGTGGCGAGCGCGAGCAGGCCCGCGGAAGTGGTTCTCATGACTGGATTCCCCCTCGGAATCACGGCGCCGCGCGATTCCCCCCGCGCCGCCGTCGTTCTCTTCGACGCGTTCAGCGTCTGGGAGGAAGACGGTCCTGAGGCTGATCCGGTTGCCCCGCCGCGGGGTCGGGATCAGGGACGCGGCAGGACGAAGGCGACCACCCGCACGGCCCCGTCCCCGGTCCGCCGCAGACCCTCCACGACGACCTCGGCGCCACCGGGCACGTCCACCTCCACGACCTCCCGGCGGACCTCGTCACCCGCCTCCCACTCCACGTCCAGCGGAACGCCGTCGACCAGCAGTCGCACCCGGCCCGCGGTGCCCGGATCGGCCGCGGTCTCGACGACCAGCCCGCTCCGGCCGGGCGGCGCGAACGCGCGCAGCAGCGGTTCCCACTCGGCCGACTCCGTGCCCGGCCAGTCCCTCGGCCGCGCGGGCAGGAACGGTTCGCCCCGGGAGACGGCGCTCGCGGTCATCGCCGCCGCGGCACGGGGAGCGCCCGCCTCCAGCAGCCGCAGCCTCCGCTGGATCGCGCGCAACTCCGAGACCAGCGTGTCCGGTTGGTAGACCCTGCTCATGCCGCCTCCGCGGGGTGGTCCGGCTCGCTCACGTCGCCGCCAGGACGGGCGCCACGGTGAGCACGACCTCTTCCTGCCCCGCGTCGTCGCCGGGCGTCACCGACAGGCCCAGGATCCGCACGGTGACGTCGAGGAGGTCGCCCGCGAAGAACGGGTCGTCGATGAGCACCCGCGCGTCGTCGCCGACCGAGTACGAGCCGACGACGGGGTCCAGGTCCGCGCGGACGGTCAGCTCGGGCAGCACCACCGGTCGTCGCCGCACGGCCAGCTCACCGGCCACGTGGGCGGCCAGCAGGGCGGCGTCGGCGGTGTCGACCTGCGCCGCCGCGGCCTCCAGCAGCGGCCAGCCCGCGGTGTGCGCCGTCGGGTCGGTCCGGATCACCGGATCGCCCGCCAGCTCGCTGGACGTGCCGAGCACGCGGGTCGCCATGCTCGCCGCGTCGCTGGGCCAGCCGAAGTCGACGAGGTTGGCGCCGTGCTCCCACACGTGCGGCTCACCGGGCTGGCCGAGGCGCGGGTGGCCGAGGCGCAGGAACCGTTCCACTGCTCCGTTGCCGTCGTAGCGGACGTCGAAGGTGAAGTCGAACCCGTCGTCGGCGCCCGCCAGGTCGCGCAGCACCTCGGCGACGGACTTGGCCTCGGCGGGCACGCACGTCACGGTGCGCCGCACCCCGGAGGAGACCGCCCCGGTGAACACCACCCCGATGTCACCGTCCACATGGGACTGGGCGAGGTCGACGAGTCCCCTGGCGATGTCGATCTGGTCGACGTTGGTGTACGTCACGGACTCGGTGAGGGTCGGCTTGAGCACCAGCCGGTGGTCGAAGTAGGACGAGAAGTCCGACGCGCCCAGTTCCAGCACTCCCTTGCCGGAGGAGTACCGGGTCGTCCAGACGATCCCGCCCCACAGCAGGTCGCCGTCGCGGTCGACGTAGATCGCGGTCCGGCCCGGTTCGGTCAGCACCCGCGGCTCGCGCAACCGGATCGCCGGGTCGTCCACGCGCACCTGCCCGCGCAGGACGCCGGTGTCGTTGAGCTTCTTCTCGAAGGACACCCCGGACAGCGGCAGCTCGTCGAGGATCGTGCCGGTGCGCAGGTCCGCGATCAGGTAGGTGTACGTGGTGCCCATCGCGGGCCTACGCGTACGTGGAGAAGGTCAGCGAGTCCAGGCTGAGCCACCCCGCGTTGCCCGTGGTGGCCATGACCTGGCCGTCGGTGCGGATGTCGATCCGGCCGATCGTGTCCGGGTTGGTGCTGACCGGGAGCAGCCACTGCGCGACCGGGCGGTACCCCACCGGCAGGGTGAAGATCGCCTTGTCCAGCCCGCCGTTGCGGACCAGGCCCCGCAGCCGCACCCAGCCGTCGTCCATCAGCGTGTAGGCGGCCGGGTTGAAGGGGGTGCCGTAGTTCGCCCAGCTGTTCTGCAGGGTGGCCGGGTGCCAGGTGTCGCCGCGCGGCGGCCGGTACGGCGCCCACGCGTTGCCCTTGCGGACCTGGAGCACCCCGGTGTCGAGCCGGTAGATGAACTGGCTGCCGAACGTCTGGCTCGCGGCCGGGAGGTCGGTTTCGCCGCGCACCGGCAGGATCCCGTTGAGGGACGCGGTGTACTGGCGGCGGTCGGTCAACGCCGGTCCGGGCGTGCTGCCCGCGGGCGGGACGCTGATCTCGGCCAGCACCAGGAACGGCGAACCCGACGGGGTCGGCCGCACCGGGGTGGCGCTGTTCTCGCCCGAGTAGACCGACACCGCGAACCCGCCGCCCGAGGTGATCTCGGCGACGACGAGGTCGAAGCGCGACAGCGAGGCGTGCTGCGCGCCGAAGGCGAGGTCCAGTGCCGCGTCCAGGGTCACCACGTACGGCCCGTCGCCGGGTCTGGCCGGGTCCGCGAGCACCGCCTGGAACGGGTTGACCGTGATCTTGTTCGTGGCCAGCGCGCACCGGCCGGGAAAGCCCGCGCTGTCGCGGACCCCCGGCCGCACCCGCAGCGGGTCCAGCACGTCGCCCGCTCCCTGCGCCTGGACCAGCGCGCCGGTGACCAACCGCGCGTCGGCCGCGTCGACCCCGTTCACCCAGCCTGGACGCCGTGCCGTCATCGTCGTTCCCCCTCGTCCCCTAGATCCAGGCGTCGCGCCAGCTCACCGTGAGCCTCGCGGACGCCGTGTTGTCGAACGCGCCGAAACTGATCGTGCTGTTCCCCGGCGGCAGGCCGAACCAGGCCGACCGGGGCAGGAGCGCCGCCCGGCGCGAGGCGCCGCCGAGGAAGACCGTCCGCGCGGCGGTGTCGACTACGAGGACGTCACCGTCGGCCAGGTTCAGCGAGAACGCCAGCCGCTCGCCGGTGGAGTCGTTGCGGATCACCGGTTGCGTGCAGGGCCCGGTGATCGTCCACACCGGCCACGCCACGGTGGTGCCCGCGTTGGCCGCCGCGAGCGATCCGTCCGCCGGTTCGCCGAACTCCAGCGGGAAGGCGAGGGGGAACGAGATCCCGGCACCTGGCTTCGGCAGGCCGCAGGACACCTGGTGCGGCTCGCTCCCGTAGCGCAGCGGATCCGGCGCGGTGAGCTGGACGGACCAGTCGAAGCTGACCGGCGTCGTGTCGATCACCTTGGTGCCGGCCGAAAGCCGGACCAGCGCGCGGCGGGTCACCGTCCGCTCCCGCACGGACAGTTCCGCCAGGCCGGAGCCGTCGGCGAGGACCGCGGCGATGCGGTCCTTCGCCCGCTCCCGCGCGTCCTCGTCCGGCGCGATCGCGGTGCCCTCCAGGGTGACGACCCTGGCCGAGCGGAACGACGGCGCGTCGAAGGACCCGTCGCGCTGCGGCCGTTCGGACATCTCCAACCGGACGCCGGGACCGGAGGACCACCCGTCCTCCTTGGTCACCCACCACTCGACGCCGTCGCCGTCGACGGTGTTGCCCGCCCACCCGTCCACCGCGTACACCGGCACGGCCAGCACGCCGGTGATCACCGCTTCGCCGCCCATGCCACCTCCCTGGCCGCGACGCGACCGATCTCGTACTCGGACTGGCCCGCTCGCGGGTGCACGTTCACCGTGACCGGCGCCGCCGCCGCGACGGGCGCCGCTCGGCCGAGCGGGCCCGTGACGGTCGCCGCCAACGTCGTGGACAGCGCGGCCATGGCGGGTCGGATCGTCGTGGACTTCGGCACCGGCACGAGCCTGGTCATCGCGGCGGAGACCTTGTCGCCGGTTCCCTCGATGCCGACCACGAGGCCCTCGCCGACGTTCTTGCCGATCCCGGCCATCACCCGCGAGGGCGAGAAGATCCCGAGCGCGTCCTTGATCGGGCCGGGGATCTTGTCGATGATGAAGTTCTTGATCGTCGAGACGACGTTGCCCGCCATGTTCCGGATGCCGTTGATGAACCCCTGGATCAGCGACTTGCCGGTCTCGTAGAGCTTGCCGCCGATGTCGCCGAGGGAGTTGACGACCCGGTTCGGCATCCCGCGGACGTAGTCGACCACACCGGTGATGGCCGTGCTGACGGCGGACCTGGCCTGGTTGAAGGCGTTCCGCACGATGCCGACGACCTGGCCGACGCCGCGGATGGTGGCGACGACGGTGTTGATCGCGCCGGTGACGATCGCCCGGACGGCGTTGAACACCGTGGTGACCACGGTCCGGACGACGGCGAAGTAGGTCGTCACGTACGTCCGGATCACGGTCACCGCGATCCGGATGACCTGCGAGACGTAGGGCCACACCGCCGCGACGATGCCGCGGACCACGTTCAGCGCGCCCACCACGGCGTTCTTCACCGCGGCGAACACGGCGTTCACGATGTTGCGGAAGGTCTCGTTCCTCTTGTACGCCACGACGATGATCGCGATCAGCGCGGCTATGGCGGTGATGATCAGCCCGACCGGACCCATGGCGAACCTGATCGCCGCGCCGAGGAGGAACTTCGTGGCGGCCCAGAGCCGGGTGGCCACGCCCGCGATCTTCTCCGCCGCGGTCTGCGCCAGGGTCTTGGCGGTCGCGATGGCGGACGCGGCGGCGTTTCTCGTCGTCTCCAGGGTCAGCCTGGCGATGTTCCCGG
>DATMCA010000026.1:0-4367 GCA_035559015.1 Umezawaea sp.
CTTGCCGCGGAGCCGGGTCATGTCCGCCAGCCGCACGCTGCCCTGGTCCAGGTGGAGGCTGCCGCGGTCGAACCGGTGCTGCGGCAGCGCGGCGAAGCGCTCGCCCAGCCCGAGTTCGTCGAGCAGGTCCAGGGTCGGGACGTGCACGGTGTCGCCGCGGAAGTCCCGGAGGAAGTCCCCGTGCTTCTCCAGGACGGTGACCGCCACCCCCGCTCGGGCGAGCAGGAGACCCAGGAACACGCCGGCGGGCCCACCTCCGATGATCGCGCAAGTCGTCTGTCGTGACACCAATCGGCCCTCCATAGCGAACGTTCATTCGCTATGGAGTCTGCTGTCGGCGCGGTCGGCTTGTCAAGGAGAATGTTCGTTCGCGTAAAGTGGCCCCGTGCCGAGGATCAGCGACAGCCGCCGCGCGGCGAACCGAGCCGTCATCGTCGACGCGGCCCGCCGCTGCTTCGCCCGCGACGGGTTCCACCAGACCTCGATGCCCGACCTGGTCGCCGAGGCGGGCATCTCGGCGGGCGCGTTCTACCGCTACTTCGGCGGCAAGGAGGAGTTGATCCGCGAGATCGCCCGCGACGCCTTCTCGGGCATCGGGCAGGTCGTGATCGCCCGGATCGAACTGCTGGAGGCGCCCTCGGTCGCCGAGGTCGTCGAGGTGCTGACGAGCACCCTGTCCCAGGGCGGCGTCACGATCGGCGACCGCGAGATCGACCTGGACGAGCAGGCGCGGGTGGCCGTGCAGGCGTGGGCGGAGATCGCCCGCGACGAGACGTTGCGGGGCGAGTCCCGGCGCGGTCTCGCCGGGATGGCCCAGGGGATCGCCGCGGCGTTGACCCGTGGTCAACGCGCGGGCCGGGTGCCCGAGGGCCTGGCGCCCGACGACGGCGCTCGCTTCGTGCTGGCCCTGCTGCCCGGCATGATCCTTCAGCGTTCCGCGACCGGTCCCGACGCCACCGCCGCGGTCGCACGCGCGGCCGCTGCCCTGCTGGGAGGCTGATCCCGCGCGGCGACGATCCGTCGCGGCGTCCTGGGGAGGGTCGAGTTGAATCGGTTTTGAAACGATTCTATGCTGTGCGGGTCGTCATCAGCCGACGAGGGACGTGGGACCCATGCCCGACCTGTCACGTGCGCCGGAGCTCGTCGACCACCGGTGGGTCCGTCGATGACCGGTCTGGAGGACCGGATGATCGCCCTGGTCTGGCACGTCGTGGTGGCGTGCGGTCGACAGGTCCCCGCCGAGGCCACCGCGTGGCGCATCCTCCGCGACAACTTCGCGCCCGTCGACCCCGCGGACGTGCACGGCCGTGCCGTGCGGGGCAGGCTCGTGCGAGCGCTGCGCGCGGAGTTCGGCGAGAGCGCCGAAACCCCCGTCGACCAGGCGCGGGTGCGCGACGAACTGGTGATCCGGAAGTCCAGGGGCCGGTCCGCCACCGGCACCGCGGCCGAGGGCTGACGATGGGCGGAGCGGCCGGTCCCCCCGACGCGCCACGGGCGTTGTGGACGCCGCGCGCCCTGGCGGCGATGCTCGGCGTCCCGCCCAACACCCTGCGCACCTGGCGCCACCGCTACGACCTCGGCCCGACGGCCCGCACGCCCGGCGGCCACCGCCGCTACACCGACGACGACGTGGAACGCGTGCGGCGGATGCTCGCGCTCACGGCGTCGGGGATGGCGCCGTCCGCCGCCGCGGCGATGGCCGTCGCGAACGCCCCCGTCGAAGACGTCGCCGTGCGGCACGTCGAGGTGTCATCGCGGAAGGTGAGGGGTGGGCTGCGCCGGGCGGCGAACCGCCTGGACGCCCGGCTGGTCCAGGACATCGCCGCGAAGCTGATCGCCGAGCACGGGGTGGTGGCCGCGTGGGAGCACGTCCTCCTGCCGCTGCTCGTCGACCTCGGGGAGCGCTTCGAGGAGGGTGGCAAGGGGATCGAGGTCGAGCACGTCGCCAGCACCGCGATCCAGCAGGCGCTGCGGGAGGTGCCGTTCCCCAGCAGGCCGGGGAAGCTGGTGGCCCTGCTGGCGTGCGCGCCCGAGGAACAGCACTCGCTGCCCCTGGAGGCGTTGGCCGCCGCGCTGTCGGAACAGGGGCAGACGTGGCTGAACCTCGGCGCGCGAGTGCCCGGCGAGGTGTTGAACGAGGCGATCGGCAAGCTCGCGCCCGCGGTCGTCGTGGTGTGGGCGCACAGCGTCGACCTGGCGGAGCGGGTCCCGGTGGGGGAGTTGGCCGACCAGCCCGACCTGGTGGTGGCGCTCGCGGGCCGCGGCTGGCTCGGCGTGGAGTCGCCCGGTTCGGCCCACCGGCCGGGTTCGCTGCGCGAAGCGCTGAGGCTGGTGCTCGACGCCGTGCACGTGGAGATCCCCTGACCTGAGCACGGGGCGCGGAGCTAGGCCGAATGGGTTACGGTCGGCGAGGGCGGAGGTCCGGGTGCGGCAGGCGTGAGCAGCGCCGCCACGGTGGGTCGGAGGTCGTCGATGGCACGCGATTCCGGCGAACCCGGCGCCCTGGTGCCGCCGTGGACCACGCCGATGCTCGCCAAGCCCGACGGCGGCGTGCTGCGCAGCGGTCCTCAGTGGACGTACGAGTACAAGTTGGACGGCTACCGGGCGGCGATGCGCGTCGGGCCGACGGGGACGACCGTGCTGACCAGTCGCAACGGCATCGACTTCACGCCCGAGTTCCCCGGCCTGGCCGGGGTGCTCGCACGGGGCCTCGACGGTCGCTCGGCCGTGCTGGACGGCGAGATCGTCGTCTACGGCGACGACGGCCGGATCGACTTCGGGGAACTCCAGCAGCGCCGCGGGCGGTACCGCAAGCACGCCGGTTCCCCGCGGCGCGACGAGCTGTTCGAGGACGTCGCGGAGGTCCGGTACCTGGCGTTCGACCTGCTCGGCCTGGACGGCCGGTCGCTGCTCGCCCTGCCCTACGACGAACGCCGGTCGCTGCTGGAGCAGGTGCCGATGCCCGATCCGTACCGCGTGTCGGTGGTGCCCGCGTTCACGTTCGACGCGCTCGCGGCGGACCGGCGCACCCCGCGAGACCTGCTCGACTCGGTCGCCGCCGCGGGGTACGAGGGGCTCATCGCCAAGCTGCGGGACTCGCCGTACCTGCCGGGCCAGCGACCGGAGTCGTGGTTGAAGCACCCGCTCGTGCGGACCGGGGAGGTCCTCGTCTGCGGCTGGCGGCCGGGGCAGAACCGGTTCACCGGCATGCTCGGCGGTCTGCTGCTCGGCGCCCACGACCCCGAGACCGGCGAACTGGTGTACCTCGGTGACGTCGGGACCGGGTTCAGCGATCGGGACCGCCACGAGCTGCGTTCGCTCCTGGTCCCGCTGGAGCGGGCCACGCACCCGTTCGCCGTCGACCCGCCCCGAGACGACGTCCGCGGCGGGCGGTGGGTGGAGCCGGAACTCGTCGGCGAGGTGCGGTACCGCCAGTTCACCCGCGGCGGAGCGGACGGCCGGAACGGCAGGCTGCGGCACACGTCCTGGCGCGGGCTGCGCGAGGACCGGGACGCGGCGGAGGTGGTCGCGCCGCGCACCAGGCCGGAACCCGTCGCGCCGACGCGGGTGGCGAAGCGGGTCACCGTGCGGGCGGGGGAGCGGCAGCTCGTCCTGTCCAACCTGGACAAGCCGCTGTACCCGGACGGCTTCACCAAGGCCCAGGTCATCCACTACTACAGCACCATCGCGCCGCTGCTCCTCCCGCACCTGCGGGACCGGCCGGTCACCTTCATCCGCTACCCCAACGGTGTCGGGGGCGAGCACTTCTACGAGAAGAACGTCCCGGCGAGCGCCCCGAGCTGGCTGCGGACCGCGCGGCTGCCCAGCGGCGGCTCGCGGGACACGGTCGAGTACGTCCTGCTGGACGAGCTGCCCGCCCTGGTGTGGGCGGCGAACCTGGCGGCCCTGGAGCTGCACGTTCCACAGTGGACGATCGGACCCGATGGCGTGGGACGGGTTCCGGACCGGCTCGTCCTCGACCTCGATCCGGGGCCGGGCACCACGGTGGTGGAGTGCGCCAGGGTCGCCGAGCGGCTCCACGACGTCCTCGTCGCCGACGGCCTCACGCCGGTGGCGAAGACGTCCGGTTCCAAGGGAATGCAGGTCTGCGCGGGTGTCCGGGGCGGGCGGCCCGGCGACACGTCGGCCTACGCGAAGGCGCTCGCCGAGCGGTTCGCGGCCGAGACGCCGGACCTGGTGACGGCGAAGATGGCGAAGGTGCTGCGGCCGGGGAAGGTGTTCATCGACTGGAGCCAGAACAACCCGGCCAAGACCACCGTCGCGCCGTACTCGCTGCGGGGCCGAGACCGCCCCACCGCGTCCACCCCGGTCACCTGGGCCGAGGTCCGGGCCTGCCGTCGTGCCGA
>DATMCA010000027.1:0-11632 GCA_035559015.1 Umezawaea sp.
ACGTCGTGGACGGTCGCACGATCGTCGGCGCGGACGGCAAGTCGGTGCAGATCGCGGGCCTCGCGGTGCCCGGCGAGTGCTGGGCGCGAGCGGCGACCGAGTTCACCAGGAAGACGTTGAACGGCAAGACCGTCAAGTACACCCCGACCTTCGGCACGTCCGCGGTCGTGGTCATGCCGGACGGGTCGGACTTCGCGGTCGAGGCGGTGCGCCGCGGCATGGGCCGCGCGGAACCCGGCTCGACGACCGCGCTCAAGTCGGCCCAGTCCGCCGCCGAGCAGGCGGGCCTCGGCCTGTGGGGCGGTGAGTGCGGCGGGAAGGACAGCGCCGACCAGGCGGGTGCGCAGAACCAGAAGCAGTCCGGTTCGGACGACCTGTACTTCGCGAGCTGCGACGCCGCGAAGCGGGCGGGCCTCGGTCCGATCGTCACCGGCCAGCCCGGCTACGGCAAGCACCTCGACCCGGACGGGGACGGGATCGCCTGCGACCGGTAGTGGCTGGTAGAACCACCGGTATGAAGGTGGACAGCGTCGAGATCACGTTCGACCCGCGCGAGATCGGCGGCACGGCCGGGGAGGCCGAGGCCGTCGGCTACGACGGGTTCTGGGTGGCCGAGGCCCAGCACGACCCGTTCGTCGCGCTGAGCGTCGCCGCGGGCACGACGTCGAAGATCGAGCTGGGCACGTCGATCGCGGTCGCGTTCGCCCGCAACCCGATGAGCACGGCGGTCCTCGCGAACGACCTGCAACTGCTGTCCGGCGGCCGTTTCAACCTGGGTCTCGGGTCCCAGGTGGAACCGCACATCACCAAGCGGTTCTCGATGCCGTGGTCGAAACCCGCCGCCCGGATGCGGGAGTTCGTCCTGGCGATGCGGGCGATCTGGCGGAGCTGGGAGACCGGCGAGCGGCCGAAGTTCCGCGGTGAGTTCTTCACCCACACCCTGACGACGCCGTTCTTCGACCCCGGCCCGAACCCGTTCGGGCCGCCGAAGGTGTACCTCGCGGGCGTCGGCGAACTGATGACCGAGGTCGCGGGCGAGGTCGCCGACGGCTTCCTGTGCCACAGCTTCACGACCGAGCGGTACCTGCGCGAGGTGACGGTCCCCGCGCTCGAACGAGGCCGCGCCAAGGCGGGCAAACCATTGGCGGGCCTGGAGATCAGCGGACCGTCGTTCGTCGCGACCGGCGGCACCGAGGAGGAGTTGGCCGCGTCGATCGCCGAGACGAAGAAGCAGATCGCCTTCTACGGCTCGACCCCGTCCTACCGCAAGGTCCTCGACCTGCACGGGTGGGGCGACCTGCACGAGGAGCTGCACGCCATGTCGCGGCGGCAGCGGTGGGACGACATGACCGCGGCGGTCGACGACGAGGTCCTGCGGGCGTTCGCCGTGGTAGGCGAGCCCGAGCAGGTGGCGACGGAACTGCTGGCCCGCTACGGCGACGTCACGACCCGCTCGTCCTGCTACGCCCCCTACCGCAGCGACCCCGAGCGGTGGGGTCGCGTGTTCGCCGCGCTCAAGAACGGGTGATCCGGTGCCTGCCGCTGGGCGTGTCCCGCAACCCGTGGTGGAACAGGGCCAGTTCGGCCCGCACGCGCAGCACGCTCCTGCGCCTTATCCACCGCCGTCGGCCCACGCTCGCGGCGCACAGGGCGATCGGTAGCGCCAGCAGGGTCATCAGGATCGTCGGGATCATGGTCATCGCCTCCTCCAGCAGGGCAACGACCGAGTCGGACCCCTCTTACGGAGATCGCGCGAAGGCCACCCCGATGGAGCAACCGCCGCACGGGGCGGACGTTCCGCCGACCCTCCCGCGGGAGACCGGTTTCGACCGCTCACCCGAAAGTGTTGCCGAGGTTGGGGACGAGCGGAAGAACTCCGGGTCACGAGCTCGTCACCGGGCGGGGAATCCCGGAATCGCCTTCGGTTCCCAGTAGCCGCGGGGACTGCCGCCGGAGCCCGTCGGGAGGCACAATCTGTGCTCTGGGAGGTCCAATGGCGGAACTCGGACTGGCTGACACGAACGGCATCCTGGCGCAGCCGTGGGTGGCGCCCGAGCGGACCAGCGCCGGGCTCGGCTGGGAGCACGTCTACCTCTCCAGGCAGCGGGAACTGCCGTACGAGGCGGAGTTCGACCCCGCCACGAGCCACCAGCTGATCCTGCACCTCGGCGGGCCGGTGACCGTGCGGCGCGGCCGTTCCGTCGAACGGCGGGTGCCCGCGGGCGGCCTCTTCCTGCAACCGGCGGGCTCCCGGTTGGCCGTGGAGCTGCGGGGTGAGCTGGAGACGCTGCACGTGTACCTCGCGGACGCGGCGCTGCCGGACGGGACCGAGCTGGCCGAGGAGCTGGGCAGCACCGACCCGCTGCTGGAGCAACTGGTGCTGGCGCTGGACTCGACCGTGCGGGACTGGGAGCCGAGCGCGCGGACGTACGTGGACGAGGTGACGGCGCTGCTGGCGACCCAGTTGGCCCGCAAGCACAGCACGGCGCCGCGGCCGATGCGGACGGCGAAGCCGATCGGGTTGTCCGAACGGCAGTTCCGGCGGGTGCGGGAGTACCTGGCGGAACGGCTGGCGGACCCCGTTCCGCTCAGCGAGATGGCGGCAACGGCGGGGTTGAGCGTCAGCCAGTTCTCCCGCCAGTTCAAGGTGACGTCGGGCGTGGCGCCGCACCGGTTCCTGCTGCGCGAACGGCTCCGCCAGGCGACCCTGATGCTG
Organism: Umezawaea sp.; assembly: GCA_035559015.1. Taxonomy (GTDB): domain Bacteria; phylum Actinomycetota; class Actinomycetes; order Mycobacteriales; family Pseudonocardiaceae; genus Umezawaea. The sequence goes on from DATMCA010000027.1 coordinate 2,717, forward strand.
CGGACGGGGTCCACGCCGATCGCGGACGTCGCCGTGCGGTGCGGTTTCTCGCACCAGGAGCACCTCACGCGGGTGATGCGCACGCACCTCGGCACGACACCGGGGGCGCTGCGGCGGAACGGCTGACGCGCGTTTCGTGCAGGAGGTCCAGCACGGACGTGCAGGACCGGCGCGCACCCGTGACCTGAGACTCGGCGGATGACCACGCCGAACACGACCCTGGACGCGCTCACCGAGCAGGTCGTCGCCAGCTTCGACAAGGCGCCCGACCCGCGGGTCCGCGAGCTGATGCAGGACCTGGTCCGGACCCTGCACGCGTACGCGATCCGCAACGACCTCACCGAGTCGGAGTGGTCGGCCGCCATCGACTTCCTCACCAGGGCCGGGCACATCACCGACGACCGGCGGCAGGAGTTCATCCTGCTGTCCGACACCCTCGGCGTGTCCAGCGTGGTGGACGTGCTGACGAACTCGCGCACCCCCGACACGACACCGTCCGCGGTGCTCGGCCCGTTCTACGTGGACGGTCCACCCGCCGTCGAGCACGGCACGGACCTCGCCGTCGGCCTGCCCGGAACGCCGCTGTGGGTCGACACCACCGTGCTCGACACCGGTGGATCCCCGGTGGCGGGCGCGGTCGTCGACGTGTGGCAGTCCAACGAGGACGGGTTCTACGACGTGCAACTGCCCGAACTGGACGGTCCGGTGCTGCGGGCGCGGTTCCGGACGGACGCGGACGGGCGGGTGGTGTTCTGGTCGATCCTGCCCGCCGCGTACCCGATCCCGGCCGACGGTCCGGTCGGGCAGATGCTGGAAGCCGTTGGCAGGCACCCGTTCCGCGCTCCGCACCTGCACTTCATGATCGCCGCCCCCGGCCACCGGACGCTGATCACCCAGCTGTTCGTCCGCGGCGGCGGCTACCTCGACTCCGACACCGTGTTCGGCGTGAAGGACGACCTCGTCGTCGACTTCGCCGAGCAGCACGGCCCCACCCCGGACGGTCGCGACGTCGCGACCTGGCGCCGGGTCGACTTCACCTTCAGGATCGGAGCGGAATGACCTACGACACCGACGTCCTCGTGGTCGGCAGCGGCCCTGCCGGTGGCACCGCCGCGCTGCTGCTCGCCACCTACGGCGTCCGCACGCTGCTGGTGAACAAGTACGGCTGGACCGCGAACACGCCACGGGCGCACATCACCAACCAGCGCACGATGGAGGTGCTGCGCGACCTCGGCGTGGAGAAGGAGGCGCTGGCGCACGGCACCCCGCCGGAGCTGATGGGCGACACGGTCCTGTGCACGGCGCTGACCGGCGACGAGATCGGCCGGATCAGCAGCTGGGGCACCAGCGCCCTGGCGGCGAGCGAGTACACCTCCGCCAGCCCGTGCCACATGATCGACCTGCCGCAGACGTACCTGGAGCCGATCCTCGCCACCAACGCCGCCGCCCGCGGCGCGAAGGTGCGGATGGACACCGAGTTCCTCGACTTCGACCAGGACGCCGACGGCGTGACCGTGCGGTTGCGCGACCGGGTGCGCGGTGACGAGTTCACCGTGCGGACCCGGTACCTGATCGGCGCGGACGGCGCCCGCAGCCTGGTCGCCGAGAAGGCGGGGCTGCCGATCGGCGGGCAGGCGGGCAAGGCCGGGAGCATGAACATCACGTTCACCGCCGACCTGACCCGGCACGTGGCCCACCGGCCGAGCGTCCTCTACTGGGTCATGCGGCCCGGCGCGCACCTCGGCGGCATCGGGATGGGTCTCGTGCGGATGGTCCGGCCGTGGAACGAGTGGCTGCTGACCTGGGGTTACGACATCGACCAGCCGCCGCCGGACGTGACGCCGGAGGAAGCCGTCCGGTTGGTGCGCGACCTCGTCGGCGACCCCGACCTGGCCGTGGAGATCACCGGCACCTCGCTGTGGACGGTGAACCACAACTACGCCACCGAGTACTCGTCCGGCCGGGTGTTCTGCGCGGGCGACGCCGTCCACCGGCACCCGCCGTCGAACGGCCTCGGCTCAAACACCTCCGTGCAGGACGCCTACAACCTGGCGTGGAAGCTCGCGATGGTCGTCCGCGGCGAAGCGGGCCCGGCGCTGCTGGACACCTACACGGCCGAACGCGCGCCCGTGGGCAAGCAGATCGTGGACCGCGCGAACCTCAGCCGCGACCAGTTCGGCCCGATCTTCGAGGTCCTCGGCGTCACTCCGGACGCCGACGAGCACACCATCGCCAACGGTCTGGCGGCCGTGCTCGCGCCGACGCCGGAGGGCGCCGAACGCAGGCGGGTGCTGCGGGAAGCCGTGGAGCTGAAGAACTACGAGTTCAACGCGCACGGCGTGGAGATGAACCACCGCTACCGCTCGACCGCCGTCGCCGAGGACGAGCTGCCGCCCGAGCGGTGGCCGCACGACCCGGAACTGTTCCACCGGCCCAGCACCCGGCCCGGCGCGAAGCTGCCGCACGTGTGGCTGGTCGACGCCGAAGGCCACAAGGTCTCCACCCTCGACCTCGTCGGCCGAGGCGGGTTCACCCTGGTCACCGGTCTGTCCGGGACCGCGTGGGAGGCCACCGACCTACCGGTCCGGGTGGTCCGGATCGGCACGGCAGGCGCCCGTGACGCCTACGGCGACTGGGGTCGGGTCAGCGACATCGCCGAGGACGGCTGCCTGCTCGTGCGGCCCGACGGGTACATCGCGTGGCGCGCCGAGTCGGCGTCGGAGGGCCTGGAAGCGCTGCGGACGGCGTGGAACCGGCTCCTGTCGATCGAGGTGCCCGCGCTCGTCTGACCGGTCAGAGGTCCGGCAGCGGATCCGGGGGGAACGAGTCCCTCGTCGTCTCCGCGTCCGCTGCCGCGATCACCGGGATGTACTCGTCCCAGGTCTGGAACGGCGAGCCGTCGACGAAGAAGATCGGGTCCATCGTCGTGTCGACCGGCCCCAGCCGCAGGCTCCGCGGGTAGGTCCAGTGCACCGACTTCGGCCGGTCGTGGCTCCGCCAGCTGCACGCGAGCATCACGATGCTCCGGTCCGTCACCACGAAGATGAACGGCTTCTGCACGTACGGGAACCCGGTGACCGTGGTCGCGCCGGCCGGGAACAGGTAGCGGATCTCGGTGCCCGGTGGCAACAACGCCTTGCAACGTTCCCGGACCACGGCGCTCAACGGCATACGTCCCCCTACCCCGTGCCAACAGCCCGTCAACGCGCTCGGGCCCGATTCCGTTCCTCTTACCCGATCAACTCGTCCGGCACCTTCAGGTCGGGGTGCTGGTACAGCGCCGCCACCGCGTCCAGGTCGTCCCCGGCGCACACGACGGCCACCTCGTCCAGCAGCTCGTCGTAGTCCGGCCCCGTCTTCCCCTCGTACGCCTCGCCCATCCTCCCCCACTCGTCCCACGGCAGCGTCTCCACGTTGTTCAACGCCGCCAGGTCCCGCACCAGGTTGCCGCGGATCTCCGACGGCCCCCAGTTCTCCGTGCCAGGCACCCCGAACTTCGCCCCGTCGACCTCACCCCGCCGGTAGGCACTCCACGCCTCACCGCCGGTCAGGAACTCACCGGGCTTCAGGTCCCGCGGATCAACACCCCGCTCCTGCCCGAAGATCTCCGTGTCAATCCGCACCCACCGCTCACCGTCCCGGAACTCCGTGACCCAGTGGTCCATCCCCAACCCGGCCTCGAAGTACATCCCGAACCCGCACCGCACCCGCGCGGCAATCCCCCGGTCCCTCAGCAGCGCACAACTCATCACCGCGAAGTGCCTGCACGTACCCACGAGTCGCTTACCGGGCTCCCTCGGCACCGTCAACGGACTCGGGTCGAGCGCCAGCAACAACTCCGCCAACCTGCCCGCGGGCCGCACGTTCTTCTCCACCTGCCGCTCGGCGGGCAGATCCTTCCCCTGCTGCTCGTCGGGGTGCAGGAAGAGGGCGTGAACGGGCTCGCAGATCTCCAGCGGATCGCTCGCCACCACGGAACCCGCGGCGACGCCGAGCGAGGTGAACGGTCCGGGAGCAACGTAGTCGATCTTCACCATCGGACGATGCTACGGCGAATTCCACAAAAGCATCAGGCCCGGTCGCGCGAACGCGACCGGGCCTGATTCGTATCTCACCAGAGCCGCCTATCGGAATCGAACCGATGACCTGTTCATTACGAGTGAACCGCTCTAGCCGACTGAGCTAAGGCGGCGAGACGCGTTAACTATAGCCGACGCCAAGACCGTCACCGACAGGGGTCCCCCTCGTTAGTCTTCTCGTGACGCCGCTCACCACGGGTCGCGCGCTCTTCATCGCCGAGGAGGACTTCCGACATGCGCAGACGCCGGCTCGCGTTGGCCTTGCCCACCGCCGCAGCGTTGTTCGCGCTGTGCGCGGCGCCCGCTCTGGCGCAGCCGCCGACGACCACGCCGGTGCCCGGTCCGGTGAGTCCGGGGCAGCCGCCGGTGTCCGCGTCGAACGGTCCGCAATCGCTTGCGCACGCGGTGGGTGATGCGGGGACCGGGCTTGCGGTGGTGCGGTTGGCGCCGGAGTCGACGCCGACGAACACGATCCTGCCGGGGTTCGGGGACGAGTTGCCGAAGCAGTCGGCGGCGGAACTGGGTGTCGGGCTCGCGAGCGCGCAGGTGAACACGGAGGCGTACCTGGCGTTCGAGCGGTCGGTGGCGCAGGCGTCGCCGCTCGGGTTCGCGGTGCAGGGGCGGGCGCCGCAGACGCCCGGGTCGCTGGCGCAGACGGCGTCGCCGGACAACGCCGAAGGGCTGACCGGTGGGCTGGCGCTGCCGAAGACGCCGTTGGACACGCTGCTGACGGTGAAGGGCCTCAACGGCGCCGTCCACGCGCGGTGGGACGACAAGCTCGGGCCGTGCGTGAAGCCGTTGAGCGACGCCAAAACTTCGCTGGCGAGCCTGTCCGTGCTGAACGCGATCCCGACGCTGCCGTCGTCGCCGGACCTGACCGGGATGCTGACGCAGGACACGCCGAAGCTGGACGCGGCGGCGAAGCAGTCGCTGATCGACGGGCTCAAGAGCCTGACCGCGCCGCTCAGCCAGCTCGGCGGGCTGCTGTCCGGCACGGCCGAGACGGGCGAGAAGGGGTCGCTGCTCAGCCTGCCGGACACGATGACGGCGCAGTCGTCGGTGGAACTGGTCGACCTGCCGGATTCGGCGAACAAGGCCGTGAAGACCACGTCGACGCTCCAGGCGGCGAGCGTGCGGCTGCTCGCGGGCACGCCGATGGAGGTCCGGATCGACGTGGTGAGCCAGCCGACGCTGGTGGCGCTGGCGACGGGCGTCGAGGCGACGTCGTCGATCAGCTACACCGCGCCGGTCCTGCGGGTGACGCAGGGCGGCAAGGTGCTCGGCACGCTGGACGCGGCCAACCCGAAGCTGGAGATCCCGATCGGCATCCCGATCGCGGGCCTGCCCGAACTGCCGAAGCTGCCGATCATCGGCGGGGTCCTGCCGAACGGCGGTGACGTGCCCGCCGAGCTGAAGAAGCTCGACATCGGGGTGCTGCGGTTGCAGATCGCGCAGTTCAACGAGAAGAAGATGGCGCTGAACGGCCCGTTGACGCAGGGCGGTCCGACGATCAAGGGATTCATGCTCGGCGCCACGGCCCGGCTGCTGGACCTGCAACTGCTGCCGACGGACGCGCTCGGCCTGCCGAACCTGCCGTCCGCGCTGGCGCAGGTGTCGCTGGGCGAGCAGATCGTCCGCGCCGCCGCGCCCGAGGGTGGCGTGGTCTGCGGCACGACGGCACCGCCTGCCGGTGCGCAGCCACCGCCGCAAGGGCAGCCGCGACCGACCATCCCGCTGGCCTACACGACGGCGGCGTACAAGACGATCCCGATCTTCTGGCTGGGCACGGCGCTGCTGCTGGCGGGCGTGGTGATCGTCTCCGCGATGCCGGGCAGCCGTCGCCGCGAGACCGAACTCGCCGCGGTGGGTGGGACCGGGACCGCCGCGATCGTGACGGCGACCGAACCCGAAGCCGAAGCCGAGCCGGAGAGCACCACGGAACCCGAGCCGGAGGCCACGGACGAGCCCGGAGCCAAGGACGAACCAGAGGCCGAAGCCGAGGCCACTGACGAGGTCGAGGCTGAAGCCGAGGACGAGGTCGAAGCCAACGAGGACGAGCCGGAGGTCGTGGCCGAGGCCGAAGACGGCTCCAAGCCCGAAGCTGGGACTGGACCCGAGGCCAAGGACGAGGACAAGATCTGAGCCGAAGCGGTTGGGAGGCCCCGACACCTCCCAACCGTTTCACGCCCTCACAGGCCGATGGCGCGCGAGATCTCGACGGGCTTGAGCACCCGCAGCAGGGCTTCCATGAAGTAGTAGTCGGCGTACGGCAGCGACACCTCGACACCGTCCTCGGACGGCCGGTTGCGGGTGCCGCGCGCCAGCACCGCCTCCGCCCGCGTGGACTTCTTCGTCAGGCAGTCCCTGGTCAGGCCGTGCAGGATCCGCAGCGCGGAGTCCCGGTACTGGCCGCGTCCGGACACCTTGGCCAGGTCGAGCAGGCCCGCCGCCATGATCGCGCCCGCCGACGAGTCCTTGACGTCGTTGGGCGCCTGCGGTGCGCGGTAGTCCCACACCGGCACGTGGTCCGGCGTGATCTGGCTCAGCGCGAAGTCCGCCAACTTCCGCGCCGTGGCGAGGAACGACGCGTCGTTGGTGCGCCGGTACATCGTGGTGAACCCGTAGATCGCCCACGCCTGCCCGCGCGACCACGCCGACGTCGGGCTGTAGCCCTGCACGGTGTTCTGGCCGATCGGCGCCCCCGTGGTCGGGTTGAAGTCGAAGACGTGCGGCGTGGAACCGTCGGCGCGGACGAAGTTCGCCTGCGTCGTCTTCGCGTGCGCGACGGCGACGTCGAGGTACTTGCGGTCGCCGGTCTCCTTGGTGGCGAACGCGAGCAGGTCGAGGTTCATCATCGTGTCGATGATCGACCGGCCCGCGTCGTTGGGGGAGCTCAGCGAGCCCCAGGCCCGTATGAACCGGCCCGCCGCGTTGAACCGGCCGATCAGCCCGTCGGCGGCCTTGATCGCGCCGTCGCGCCACTTCACGTCACCGGTGAGCCGCCACGCCGTGACCCACGACGGGTAGAACAGGAAGCCCTGGTCGTGGTCGCGGGCGACCTCCTTGCGCGGCGACAGCCGTTCGGCCGCGGCCAGCGCGAGGGTCTTGAACTGGTCGTCGTCGCTGGCCAGGTAGGCCATCCACAACGTCCCCGGCCAGAAGCCGCCGACCCAGCCGCCGTCGGCGACGTAGGTCCACTTCTCGGCCCTGGTGATCTCGGGGAACGTCGTGATGGCCGGCCCGGTGACGCGGACCTTCGACACGGCGTAGTCCAGCGCGCCGCGCAACGCCTCCGGGCCGGGTACGGGCTCTTGCGCCAACGCGGTTCCCCCTGTCACGGCGGTCGCTCCGGCCGCGACGGCGGCAGAGGTCAGCAAGGTACGTCGGGACACACTCATGGGACCATCCATCCAAGGATCGGCGTTGATTGCAGGTAGGCCAGAACGCACATGAGGAGCAGCAGGAGCAGGCTCCAGCCGAAGACGCGGCGGAAGAGTTCGCCCTCCCTGCCGACGAGGCCCGCCGCGGCGGTGCCGATCGCCAGGTTCTGGGGCGAGATCATCTTCGCCATGACGCCACCGGAGCTGTTCGAGGCGCCGAACAGGAACGGCGACGCGTCGAGTTGTTGTGCCGCGGTGGTTTGCAGCGTTCCGAAGAGGGCGTTGGAGCCCGCGTCGGTGCCGGTGATCGTGACGCCGAACCAGCCCACGACGGGTGACAGGAACGCGAAGAACGCGCCCGTGCCCGCGAGCCACACGCCGAGCGTGGTGATCTGGCCGGAGAAGTTCATGACGTAGGAGAGGGCGAACACGGCCAGGATCGCGAGGATCGCCCAGCTGAACCGGCGAATCGTGCGGCCGTAGATGGCGACGGCCTTGCCGAGTCCGACGCGCAGCACGAGCAGGGACAGCAGGCCGGAGACGAGCAGCAGCGTGCCGGTCGCCGACAGCGGGTTGAGCGTGTACACCGTCGCGACGGGCTTGCCGTTGGCGCCGGTGATGTGCAGGCCCGGCCAGGCGAACTTCGTGGTGGCCTTCTCCAGCAGCGTCTTCACGGCGGTGATCTGCGCGAGCGAGAAGATCACCACGATGATCGCGTACGGGGCGAACGCGATGGCCACGTCACGCCGGGAATCGTTGCCGCGGAACGATTCCCGGTCCGAAGACCCACCTGAGCCGCCTACGGTCACGGGCACGGCCGCGGGCTTGCGGAGCCGCACCGCCAAGACCACCGCGCCGACCGAGACGACGGCCGCGATGATGTCGCACAGCTTGTAGGACACGAAGTTCGACACCAGGTACTGCGTGACGCCGAACGACAGCCCGGCGGCGAGGGCGACGGGCCACACCTCGCGGACGCCGCGCTTGCCGTCGACGATGAGCACCAGCACGAACGGCACCAGCACCGCCAGCAGTGACACCTGACGTCCCGCCATCGCGCCGAAGTGCTCGGCGGGCAGGCCCGTCACGGTGCCGAGCACGGTGATCGGGTTGCCCATGCCGCCGAACGCGACCGGCGCGGTGTCCGCGACCAGCGCGAGCGCGGCGGCCTTCATCGGGTCTACGCCGAGCGCGATGAGCATGACCGAGCAGATGGCCACCGGTCCGCCGCCGCCCGCGAGCGCTTCCAGCAGCGCGCCGAACGAGAAGGCGATCACGATCGCCTGCACGCGGGGGTCATCGCTGATCGAGCTGAACGCCCGGCGCAGCACGGTGAAATGCCCGCTCTCGACGGTCAGGTTGTAGATCCAGATCGCGTTGAAGGTGATCCACAGGACCACGAGCACGCTGGTCGCGGCGCCGAAGGCCGCGGAGTTGAGCGCGGCGCCGAGCGGCAT
>DATMCA010000028.1:0-3205 GCA_035559015.1 Umezawaea sp.
GGAGGAGAGGGCGGCGGAGGTGGGCGGGAAGTAGGGAGGGGAGCGGCAAGGGAAGGGCGCGCCCGCCAGGTGGGTGCGGGAGGAAGGGGTGAGGGAGGGGAAGGGGGCGCGAGGTGGGTGCGGAAGGCGAGGGCGTGGCCGTGAGGCGGGCGTGGGAGGAAAGGGTGGGGAGAGGAAGGAACACGGCGGCGCGGAGGGGGCGCGGAGGGGCGCGGAGGAGCGCGGAAGAGTGGGGTGGGGATGGGGGCGGGAAGGGTGTTGCGGCGGTTGGGTGGGGTTGGGTGGCATGGGTGGGCGCAGGGCATGGCTTCGATCGGTGGGGTTGGAAAGTTGTGCGGTGTGGGGATGCGCAGCGGCGGATAGGGCGGCGTTAGCAGTCGTTGATCGCTATGGCGAGTTGCAACAAGACCGTCGGCGGGAAAGCGTCACCTGCCGAGAAAGACACACCACCTGGGCGACACGGGGCCCTGCAATCCTGACCACCAACAACCGGCAGCCAAGCCGAGCCCCAGGGCTTGGCCAACCCACCACCCGGGTGACACGAGGCCCTAAACCGTGGCCGATTTTACTTGGGGGATTTGCCCCTTAAAATTGCAGATCGGGCAGGGCTTTCGGGCACTGCCTTTTAGGCCGATCAAGGGGCAAATCCAGGGGCCCCAAGTCAAATCGGCCACCTCCGCCGGTACTCCCAGCCCCACCGCCGGAACCCAAGCCCGCCCCAGCAAAGAGATCAATTCGGATGCGGCACATGCCCGAACTCGGCCAACGGCACCGGCACCGCATGCAACGCATCCAAGATCCCAGCCTCCCGATGCAGCATCTTCCGCACCAACCTCAACCGCCGAGCAGCCGAAGTCTCCTCCAACAACCTCTGCCGATCCTCCAACGCCAACAAACAATCCCCGGCCAACAAATAAGACAACAAATCATGCGTGGTCTCAGCCGGCGGCGGCGCCCAATCCTCCCGATGCCAAGCGGCCGCGCAATACCTCTGATGTGCCGCCCGAGCCGAATCCGCCATCAACGGCAACACCTCGGCCACCGGCGACGGAGTGGGCGTATCCGGCAACCACTCGACCTCCCCCACCAGATATGGAGCAGCCCGGTGATCCACGGACAGCAACCGGAACCGCTGCTCCCCCTTGGTCACGATGTCGAACCGCCCGTCGTTCAACCGCCGGGCCTCCCGCAACAGCGCCGAACACCCCACGTCCCGCAGCGACGCGACGTTGTCCGTCCCCATGGCCCAACCCTCGCGGATCGACACCACCCCGAACTGCCGGTCGGGCAGCACGCCGGTCACCAGGTCCACCGTCAGCTGCCGGTACCGCGGCTCGAAGATGTGCAGGGGCAGTGACGCTCCGGGCATCAGCACGGTGCCCAACGGGAACAGCGGGAGCGTCTCGGTCACGAGACCAACGTTACGACGTGGCGGTCGTGCCCGCCGGTCGGCCGGTCGCCGGGGGTCGCAGCACGGCGAACTGGTCGGTCACCAGGATTCCCCTTGCACTGAAACGAAAAAGTGCCGCCGGACGTCCGCCGGACGGGCCGGGGGGTGAGGTGTCGCCGGTGGGTTCCAGCAGGCCACGCCTGGAGAGCACGCGTTGCAGGTTGGTGGCCGACACCCGGTAGCCCAGTGCCGCCGAGTACAGCTCGCGCAGCGCGGAGATGGTGAAGTCCGGTGGCGCCAGGGCGAATCCGAGGTTCGTGTACGAGAGCTTCGAGCCCAGTCGTTGGCGGGCCTTGTGGATGATCGCCCGGTGGTCGAACGCGGTCTCGGGCAGGTCGTCGACCGGGAACCACCCGGTGTCCGAGGGCACCACGGGGTCGATGTCGGAGGGGACCAGGCCGAGGAACGCGGTCGCGACGACCCGTGGCCCGGGAACGCGGTCCGGGGCGCTGAAGACGGACAGCTGTTCGACGTGGGAGAGCTGCCTGACGTCGACCTTCTCCGCCAGCTGGCGGCGGATGGAGGCCTCGATGTCCTCCCGGTCGCCGAGCGCTCCGCCGGGGAGTGACCAACGGTGAGCGTGCGGTTCCCTAGCGCGTCGCCAAAGCATGACCTGGAGTGATCCGGCTCTCACCTGGAGTACTGCGGCCAACACCTCATGTCCCGCGAGACCCACGGGCTGATACTATCGGCCACGTTTTCGACCCAAAGGCGAAAACCTCGGAGAGTCGCGAGGAGGACCCCATGGTCGCTACCGCATATGTGGAGCGAACCTCTGACGGCGCGTACGACGGCATCGAGGCCGACGCGTCCTGGCGCGCGGAGGTGCTCGAACTCGCACGTCAGCGTGACGCGGTCATCCTCGCCCACAACTACCAGCTGCCCGAGATCCAGGACATCGCCCACCACACGGGCGACTCGCTCGCGCTGAGCCGGATCGCGGCCGCCAGCGACGCGTCCACGATCATCTTCTGCGGCGTGCACTTCATGGCCGAGACGGCGAAGATCCTGGCGCCGGAGAAGACCGTGCTGATCCCGGACGAGCGGGCGGGCTGCTCGCTGGCCGACTCGATCACCGGTGAGCAGCTGCGCGAGTGGAAGGCCGAGCACCCCGGCGCGGTCGTCGTCTCGTACGTGAACACGACCGCCGAGGTGAAGGCGGAGACGGACATCTGCTGCACGTCGTCGAACGCGGTCGACGTGGTCGCGTCGATCCCGGCCGACCGCGAGGTGCTGTTCCTGCCGGACCAGTTCCTCGGTGCGCACGTGAAGCGCGAGACCGGTCGCGAGAACCTGCACATCTGGGCGGGCGAGTGCCACGTGCACGCGGGCATCAACGGCCCCGAACTGGCGGCGCGCGCGGCCGAGGACCCCGAGGCCGACCTGTTCATCCACCCGGAGTGCGGCTGCGCCACGTCGGCGCTCTACCTGGCGGGCGAGGGCATCGTGCCCGCGAACCAGGTCCGCATCCTCTCGACCGGCGACATGATCACCGCCGCCCGCGGCACCACCGCCAAGTCCGTCCTGGTCGCGACCGAGATCGGGATGCTGCACCAGCTCCGCAAGGCCGCGCCGGAGATCGACTTCCGCGCGGTGAACGACCGGGCGTCGTGCAAGTACATGAAGATGATCACGCCGACCGCGCTGCTGCGCTGCCTGCGCGAGAACAAGGACGAGGTGCACGTCGACCCGGAGATCGCCAGGCGGGCGCAGGCGTCGGTGCAGCGGATGATCGAGATCGGCAAGCCCGGCGGC
>DATMCA010000029.1:0-3233 GCA_035559015.1 Umezawaea sp.
GGTGACGTCCAGCGGGCAGAGCGTGAAGGTGACACCGTTCAGCGAGTACCCCGCGAAGGGCAGGGCGACCGGCGGTGTGCGGTCGCAGCGGTTCCTGCGCGGCGAGACCGAGCTGGTGCTGGCGTGGATCGGGTCGCGGCCCGCCGGGGCGTCGAAGAGCGGTGTGCCGGTGGAACTGCCGGAGGTGGACCAGCGGAGGGACGCGTCCGGTGCGCCGCACCCCGGCCCGGACGTCGTGGGGCACGTGATCGAGCGGGGCTGAGCCGGGAGGCGCGGGATGAGCCGGATCAACGACGTCGGCGGGATGGGCGGGTTCCCGCCCATCGAGCAGGAGCTGGACGAGCCGCCGTTCCACTCCGACTGGGAGGCGCACGTGTTCGCGATGAACCGTGCGCTCATCGGTCGCGGGGTGTACAACCTGGACGAGTTCCGCGACGCCGTGGAGAGCCTGCCCGCGGCGGAGCACCTGGCGGCCTCGTACTACGAGCGGTGGTTCCGGGCCATCACCGTGCTGCTGGTCGCCAAGGGCGTGTGCACGGCTGAGGAGGTGGCCGGTGGCTGATCTGTTCGCGCCGGGGGACCGGGTGCGCGCCACGTCCGTGGACCCTTCGCACCACACGCGGGTGCCCCGCTACGTCCGAGGGGCGGTCGGGACGGTGGTCGAGAGCGAGGGTGCGTTCCCCCTCGCCGACGACCGCGCTCGCGGGCTGCCGGCCGAGCCCCAGACCGTGTACTCGGTCCGGTTCACCGCGCGGGAACTGTTCGGCGAGGGCGACCACGAGGTCACCGTCGCCCTCTGGGAGAGCTACCTGCGGGAGGTGTCCTGATGGGTGGGGACCACGGCGGCGCGAACGCCGAACTGGCCGCGCGGGTCCGGCACGTCGAGGCGCTGCTGGAACAGCGCGGGCTGGTGGACGCCAAGGAGCTGGACCGGGCGCTGGAGGCCTTCCTGGCTCGGGCGAAACCGGACAACGGGGCACGGCTGGTGGCCAGGGCGTGGGTGGATCCGGGTTTCCGCGACCGCCTGCTGCTGGACGGCAACGCCGCCATCGGGGAGGTGGGGGTCTCCATGGGCGGCGGGTTGCAGGAGCAGCGGTTGAAGGTCGTGGAGAACACCGCGACGACTCACAACGTGGTCGTCTGCACCCTGTGCTCCTGCTACCCGGTCGCGCTGCTGGGGCCGTCGCCCACCTGGTACAAGAGCGAGGCCTACCGGTCGCGGGTGGTCCGCGACCCCCGGTCCGTGCTGGCCGAGTTCGACTTCGTGCTGCCGGACGAGGTGGCGGTCACGGTGTGGGACGCCAACGCGGAGACCAGGTTCATGGTCGTTCCCCGGCGGCCGGAGGGGACCGAGGGGCTGGACGAGCGCGCTCTGGCCGACCTGGTGACCCGCAACGGGTTGATCGGGGTGGCCGCGGTCTAGGTCCCGGCCACCTCCCACCGGTGTCGAGATCGGGTCGAACAGCGCGGCGGCCGGACTCCGAGTGGAGTCCGGCCGCCGGGAAGCGCCCGCTACGGAGCCTGGTTGTCGATCAGCCACTGGCCGTTCTGCTGGACCAGCGTGTACACGTGGTTCTCGACCTCGCTGCCGTTGAACGTGACGGTCGCCGCGACGGTGTTCGGCCCCTGCTCGACGACGTTGCTCACCGTGGCGGTGTTCTGGCTCCAGAAGCTCGTGTAGCCGGCGAAGGTCAGGGATCGGCCCTGCCTGAAGTTCTCGGTCAACCGAGCCCACGCTGCCGCCTTGTCGGTCTGCAAGGTGGCGTAGTAGTCCGTGATGGCCTGCGCGGCGGAGGGCGCCGCGGGCGGCGGTGACGACGGGGCGGGGGCGGAGGACGACGTGGTCGACGGCGTGGTGGTGGTGGCGTCGGGCTGGGTGGTGTCCGCCGGGGGCTGTTCGGCGGGCGGCTGGTTGGTCGTCGACTGGGTCACCGAGCCGCTCTGGCCGCCGGATTGCGTGTTCTGGTCCGGTTTGTCGCGGTTGGCGAACCAGAACGCCGCCCCTACGACGGCGAGCAGCAGCACCGTGACGCCGATCAGGCCGAACACAGCCCGCCTGCGCCGCTTCTCCTCGTCCTCTGTGGACGGTGGTGAGGGCGGTGAGGGCGGTGGCGGTGGGACGGGGTCGGTCTTCGCCTCGGCCTCGGGGGCCGGGACCTCCTCGACCAGGGTCGGAGTGGGCTCGGAGATCTCGGCCAGCACGGCCAGCTCCTCGGCGGCCTCGGCCATCGTCGGCCTGGTGTCGGGGTCCGGGTCGAGGAGCCGGAGCAGCACCGGCGTGAGCGTGCCCGCCTTCTCCGGCGGACGGATCGTGCCCTCCGCCACGCGGTGCAGCTGGGCGATCGAGTTCTCCGAGATGCCGAACGGGGGAGTGCCCTCGACGGCGTTGTACAGCGTCGCGCCCAGCGAGAAGACGTCCGACGGGTAGCCGCCGTCCTCGCCCTTGGCGACCTCGGGGGAGAAGAACGCGGGCGTGCCGACGGACCGACCGGTCGCCGTCGCCGTGGCGTCGTCGATGGCACGGGAGATGCCGAAGTCGGTGATCTTCACCGCGCCCGCGTCGCCGAGCAGGACGTTGCCGGGCTTGACGTCCCGGTGCACCACCGAGGCCTTGTGCGCGGCGGCGAGGGCGGCGGCGAGCTGGCCGCCGATCCGCACCACGTCGTCCACGGGCAGCGGGCCCGAGTCGGCGATCACGACCGCCAGGCTCTTGGACGGCAGGTACTCCATGATCAGCCACGGCTGGCCGTCGTCCTCGACGACGTCGTAGACCGCGATCGCGTTGGGGTGCTGCAACCGGGCGGCGATCCGTGCTTCGCGCATGGCACGGCGACGGGCCTGCTCGGACTGCTTCTCGTCGAGGTGAGAGGGCAGCAGCAGTTCCTTCACCGCGACGACGCGGTCCAACCGTAGGTCCCGCGCGAGCCAGACCAAGCCCATGGCACCACCGCCCACGCGCTCGGAAAGCTCATAACGCCCGGCGACCCGCCGGTTTTCCTCGCTCACGTGCGACTCCCCGGACTGGCAAACGCTGACGGTAGGGCAATGTTAGTGGGGTACCTCGGAGGCTGATCGAATGAGGCCGACAGAATGAGCCGCGTCGAGTCCACGGGGGAAGGAAACCGGTGTCCGAACAGCCGAACGCGGAGGGCTCGCGGCCCATGCGCAAGAGGGTCTGGCGTCGCATCCGCAGGATCGGCTACCTGGTGGTGGCGCTGGCGGTGCTGGCGCCG